>NZ_VPDB01000129.1:0-3758 GCF_013417925.1 Acinetobacter sp. YH12218 | reverse complement strand
TCATGAGAAAGCCCATATAAATGGGTAATGTACAAGTTGCTGTAGAAGCATGTTTAATTCGTCTGATCACAGATACTTTATAAAGTATTTTAATACTTTTTTGAATCAGTCAATGCGTAAGTCCTAGATAGATAAAATATGAAATATCAAATAAATTTGTTTTTTTATGTAAGTAAAGCAAGGTATGATTGCTAGCTTTGTAATAGCTGTGGTTTGTGTCACCGAATGAATCAAGAATGTATTACAGGTCTAAGTCAGGCTTGGAAAGATATTTGTGATCAATATACTGAAAATGAACATCTTGCAGCATTGCAATTTATCCAAAGGCATGTTGAACATTTAGTTACTGTTTTTTATGAACAAATGTCACGTGAGCCAGAGTCAGCTGAATTTTTTAAAGACGATATCATTCAAAAAAGGCTCATCGACACTTTAAGAAAATGGTTGTTAGAAACGTTTAATGTCGCACTGAATGGTGAATTTGAAAGCTCAGTCAAAAGACAGCAGAAAGTTGGAATGGTACACGCGCGTGTTGGTATTCCGTCATGGTTCATCATACGTGGTGTGCGTGAAATAGAACGTAAAATATTTGAAATTTTAGAGTTAAACCAAACACAAAATATTCTCCATATGTG
This sequence comes from Acinetobacter sp. YH12218, assembly GCF_013417925.1. Taxonomy (NCBI): domain Bacteria; kingdom Pseudomonadati; phylum Pseudomonadota; class Gammaproteobacteria; order Moraxellales; family Moraxellaceae; genus Acinetobacter; species Acinetobacter sp. YH12218. The sequence goes on along the minus strand of NZ_VPDB01000129.1, from coordinate 3,123 downwards.
TAGTTATATTGTACAAATTATGGGGTTCAGCACTGAAATCATGTGCCGATCTTATGAGATCAATACGGAAAAAAACCAAGAAACAAAACACAATTATCGCTTATTTTCAGCGATGCAAGATGTGGCCGTGCATAAAGATAAACAACGGGGTTCATTGCTCGACTGGGAAAATGAACTGATGTTTAAAATCTTTTCGGGCAATGTTGGTTTTTATCATCCCTTATTTTCAAAATCAGAGTTTGGGCTATGGTTCATTCATAAAGCGGCATATGCTTTTTCAGGTTCAGATCAGGTTCAACTGATTATTGACAGAATTTATGAAGTGGATCAATTAACCCAGCAAACGATGCAGATGACGGAAAAAGATCAGCTGCAACAGTTGATTCAACAGATTCGTGAATTGAACCGTGAAATTCAGCATCTAGTTGATCAACTATTTCAAGTGGCTGAATATATTGAGTCTGGCAATGATTCTTTGACTCAACTCCTAAACCGTCGTTATCTCAGTACGATTATTTCACGTGAAATTACCTTTGCGCGGCAAAATGAAACGCCGTTGTCTTTGCTCGCCTTTGACGCGGATTATTTTAAAATGATCAATGATAAGTTTGGTCATGCGGCAGGTGATCTTGCGCTCAAATTTATTGCCGAAGCCTTACAGCGTTATAGTCAAGGTAGCGATTATGCATTCCGTATTGGTGGGGAAGAGTTCTTATTACTCTTGGTGGATACTGGTGTAAACCGTGCGATGAAAATTGCAGAAAATATTCGCCAATATATTGAAAAGGGTTTGATCCGAACGGCACAAGGTCAGCAATTTAGTTTTACCGTAAGCATTGGTTGTGTACAGTATGATGGACATCCTGATTATCAGCGTTTCTTAGATGCAGCAGATCATGCGCTGTATGCGGCAAAAAATAATGGTCGAAACTGTATCCAAGTCACTAAGCATTTGTCGTATATCTAATTCGTTCAGAGTATAAAAAACTCCCTTATGTGGGAGTTTTTTATGGGTAAATGCGTTTTATGGCGAGATGTGCCGTAATTTAAACTTCGACAACTACATAGTATTTTTTGACGGCTTCGACAACTTCAAACTTGCCCTGAAAAGATGGGGGAATAATGCCCGCATGGCCAGCGGAAACCTCGATATATCCACCTTGTTGATCATGAATACGTACTAAACCTTCAAGGATTGTAAAAAATTCTTGTTTATTGGGTGCAAAGACAATATTCCATGCGCCAATTTCACATTGCCAAATCCCGCAGTCCATATTGGGGTGTACATACAGGCTTGCAGTTTCACGTTTAGGATTGCCCTGAACCAAACGGTCTGGGCGAGGGAAGTCTATGCTGTGTTTGGCTTGCGCTAAACCCTGACCGGCAATATATACATCTGACATGATTCATCCTGAAAATAGTGCTTTGCTATCAAAGCAAACGATTTGCGATATTAAAACACAAATAAAAAAAGCCTCAAAAGTTTGAGGCTTTTTTAAAGAGCTGACGCTGAATGTTCTATTAATAGCTTTCAGGCACAGCACTTAAGAATTCACGGCGTTCTTCTTTATTGGTTTTAAAGTCACCGACAAAAGAAACGGTACGGGTTGTAGACTCTTGTTTACCTACACCACGCATCATCATACACATGTGAGCTGAATCAATCACCACAGCAACACCACGTGCACCAGTCACTTCAGCCACAGCTTCAGCGATCTGCTGAGTGAGGTTTTCCTGAATTTGTAGGCGACGGGCAAACATTTCTGTAATACGTGCGAATTTTGATAAACCTAAAACATTGCCTTCTGGGAGATAAGCAATATGTACACGACCATAAAAAGGTAATAAATGGTGCTCACACAAAGAATAGAATTCGATATTCTTAACTAAGACCATTTCACGGTTACCGGATGGGAAAACCGCATTGTTGGTCACTTCTTCAAGTGTCTGGCTATAACCAGAAGTAAGATATGAAAAAGCTTTAGCAGCACGCATAGGCGTATCTTTAAGACCTGGGCGATTCAGATCTTCACCAACGGCAGTTAGGATATTTGCGTAGGATTGCTGCATAGACATAAGACGTGTTCACTTACACTGAGAGATTGAACAAGGACGGCATTGTAGCAGAAAACTATTACAATGCCTTCTTTTGGAGTTAAATCCGATTATTGTTTAAACTGTGGGTTCTTTTCTGCACGTTTAAGCAGAACCAGTACAGCACCTGTACCGCCTTGTTTTTCTGGGGCGCTCACAAATGCCAATACGTCACGGTGTTGACGTAACCAACTATTTACATAAGTTTTTAAAATTGCTTCTGGCCCTTTGCCATGCACAATTTTAATGACGTTTTGATTGTCATCTTTCGCCATTTGAATGATTTGCAGCACAGCCGAACGAGCTTCTTCTACAGTGCAACCGTGTAAGTCGACTGCTTCGAACCAACGTAGATTACCGGCTTTTAAATCTTCAAAAACTTTATGCTGTAAGGTTGCAATGCGATAGCTTAAGGCCGCTTGGCTGGCAACAGGGTTGAGCATCGCTTGAGTATCAGAAAGCAATGCATCATCTGTTTCCATAGGACCAATTGCAGCAGCACGTTTAGCCAAGGTTTGCGCATCAGGTTTTTTACGACCCACTTTTTCCATTTTTGCAGTATTTCCTGCATTCATTTTTTGAACACCTTGCATTTGCTTTTGGAAAAGCGCGAAGTCTTCTTCCTGCTCTTGTTCAACAGTCTTTGGCGTTGGCTCAGGCTGTTTAGCAATCGTAGAGGAATGTGGATTCGTAATTTGCTTTTTAAAAGATTTCAGTAGGTTGTACTGATCTTTTGAAAGCGAAGAATCGTGTTTGCTCATAATGAAAAAATGGGAAATATACAAAAATTTAGAGCAATTATAGCCTTAAATGGCACTGATTTGAACTGGAAAGACTTTATATAAAGAAGATCTCTTAATTCATTACAAGTCCTATTTGGGCTTCAAATTTGAATTAATTAGTTTAGGGTGTGTTGACATTTACAGCCGATAAATTGAGCTAAAGAGGCAACCATATAAATATACAAGCTAAAGCAACAGCGCTTTGATAGTTACGTTTTAGCTTATCGTATCTTGTGGCAATTCCTCT
>NZ_VPDB01000128.1:0-4282 GCF_013417925.1 Acinetobacter sp. YH12218 | reverse complement strand
ACCAGTAATTCAAATTATTTTTAAACTTATCAAATAAAACCCAACTTAATCAATTCAACCAAGTCATTGTTTTATCAGAAGTTTTAATCTTCATCACCGCCGATGGATGTGCATTCTACAGCATTTCTGATCCAACGCAACACCTTTTTTTAAATAATTATTTTGAGCGCACATTTTTCGCTCAAATTACATTTTTTCATTCATATTTTGATCAAATTTGGTTTAATAGTAATAAATCAAGATTATTTGAACGTTTTTACTTATTATACGGCAAACATTTTGCCGCGCTAAAAGCGTCAGGACTATATATGCGCCAAACTTCTTTTTTATATGCAGGATTATTGTCACTTGTCGTAACAACACCTGTATTTGCAAATGACGAGGCTTCAGCACCTGTTGCTCAGGACTCAGAAGCTGCCAATAAATCAAAAACACAACAACTTGCGCATGCTGCGATGGTCAAGTCATCTGAAGTTGCAAAAAAATTATCTGTAAATGCCAATGCAGCACAATCAGAAGAAGATAAAGACCCTTTCCAACCGATCAACCGGAAAGTTTACGCATTTAATGATTATTTAGATGTCCATATTGCCCGCCCTGCTGCTGTGCAATATGTCGCAAAAACCCCTAAGGATATACGTGAATCGTATCGTTTATTCCGTAAAAATTTGGGCGAACCTTGGAATGCGTTTAACCAACTCATCCAAGGACGACCGACACGTGCCGCAAAAAGTCTAGGTCGCTTTACTGTTAATACACTGACAACTTTAGGCTTTGCTGACCCTGCGAGTCGCCTAGGCCTAGAAACCGAAGATGAAAATTTTGGTGCAACTTTAGGATATTACGGTATTCCTTCTGGTCCTTATATTGTTTTACCGGTGCTTGGTCCAAGCACATTGCGCCAAACCGTCGGTCTAGCAGTAGATAGTCAAGGACGTCCACAGAAATATATGCTTAATGGTCATGATGTGGCGTATTGGTCTGAGCAAACTTTACGTGGAATCGATACTCGCGCTCAATTACTGGATATTGAAGGTGTATTGCAAGGCGATAAATATGCTCAAATTCGCGACATCTATTTACAACGCCTGAATTATTCAATTTCTGAGAAAAAAGGTATCGCTGAAGAAAACCTATTTATTGATGAAGAAGATGACGACATTGATGAATCTGAAGATAATTCAACAGACGTTTCATCTGATGATTCTACCGATTTCATTGATGATAGCATTTCAGATGATACCGACACGGTATTAACTGAATAAATAAAATTTTTCAATTGGCTGGTGTGGTTTTTACCTCCAGCCATCATTAGCTTGCTATAGTACACTTATTGTCTATCGAAGGATTCATCTAATTCTTTATGTATTTCATTCAACCTACTCGTGATATTCCATATTTAGATCAGGTACTTGATGCGCTTCCTAGCGTACAAATGATTAACATTGAAGATCTAGACTTGTATGATCCAACGATCATTGCAATTGCTGATGTTGCCGACTTTTTAAATCACCAATGGACACTTCCTACTATTGTGCTCGCTTTTGAGCATGAAGGTGCTGCATTGGCTCAAGCTTGGCAACAAGGCGCTTTAGCAGGATGGGTTTGGGATCATATCCCAACTAACCTTCAGGTGGCACTTACTAAAATTGATGCACAATACAAACGCAATCAAGATAGCCGTGATCTCCCTTCTGCTGCAGATTTGCAAAAACGTTTACTGCCCAATCCGATTGAACTCCACAACTATAAAATTGAAACATTCTTCCAGCCATCTGCTTATTTATCGGGTGATTGGTACGATTACTGGAAAATCAGTGATAAAGAAATCATGTTTTATCTTGCAGATGTATCTGGTCATGGGGTGACGAGTAGTTTACTGACCTCTTGGATGGCTGCTTTCCACGGTCGTTCAAAAACCCCGAGAGAACTCATCAAAAAGCTCAATGGCATGTTGGTTCAAGAAAATATTGAAAAGCACATTACCATGATTGCGGGAATACTTAATCTCGATACGCATGTCTTGAAATGGTCTAGTGCAGGCCATTATCCGCCGGCCATTTTATTTGAACCCGGTCTTCCCGCACGAATTTTAAATACCAGTAGCTTTCCACTTGGCTTAACTGAAGACCTAGAAGTTGAAGAGTTTGAATTCACCTTAAATCGTTATTCACGCTTTGTAATTTGCTCGGATGGCGCACTTGAACCTTTTGACGGTGGATTGAATGAACAGCTAGGTCAATTGGTCTATCACTTGCAAAATCAATCATTTCAAGCACCAGACCATGTTGCTGATGATATTGCCATCCTAAGTTTACGTCGAATCAATTAATCACGAAATCAATTACTTAAACCGAATACGACTTTCTGATCATACTCGGCTACTTGAGTAAGCTGTGCCCCTATGGGATAATTTACTATCCTTCTCTGCAAATGGCATTTATATGTCAACAGGTCATGTTGAATATGCAAGCTTGAACGGAACGCATATTTTTAAGCTTATTGGCGAAGTGCGTGCCCAATCTTGTATTAGTCTAGACAAGTTATTAAACAAAATTGAACAGCAACAAAATGTCGTCGGTGCAATCGTTGATTTAACCCAAACGACATTTATCGATAGTACTGTCCTTGGCATTTTGGCTAAACTGGGTTTGAAGCTCAAACAAGTTCACCATATCCAAGCGGTAATGTTGTCTACAAACTCTGATATCACAACGCTTGCCAATAGCATGGGTTTAGGTCAGGTGTTTGTTATTTTGAATTATTGTGGTGATCCAAGTGTATGCACTCGCGCACTTATGGAAGAACACATTACCCATAGCAATATGCTGAATACGGTTTTAGATGCACACAAAACGCTGATGAAACTAAATGATAGCAACCAAAATATGTTTGAGCCTTTGGTCAAACAACTGCAAAAAGAGCAGGACAATCTAGAGCAACCCAAGCAGCAAAATGTCTAATTTAGGTTAATCACAGCAGAGCCTCTTCGCATGACTTTACTTTCCGTTGCACAAATGAATTCTCAAAATAACATTGAAGATAACTTCAAAGTGATCGAATCATTGATGCAACAAAGTCAGGCTCAAGGTGCGAGTCTCATTGTATTTCCCGAAAATTTTGTCTGTTTTGCCGCAGGTAAACAACGCGAAACCGCGGCGCAATTTGAAAGTATTCAGCAGCGACTAGAACAACTCGCACATCGTTATCAACTTTGGATTGTTGCGGGCACACTCCCATGCCCTTATCGTCCAGATGGTTCAATCATTCAAGATGGCCGTGTCCGTACTGTCAGCCTGTGTATCAGCCCTGAACGTACCGAAGCACGTTATGACAAAATTCATTTATTTGATGTGCAAGTTGGTGACGCTGTCGGTGGCTATCAAGAATCAAAATTCTTTGAACCTGGTACTGAAACCGTAGTTGCAACAACACCTTTTGGCAATATTGGCCTGATGGTGTGCTACGACTTGCGCTTTCCTGAACTGGCTTTGAAACTTCGTAGCCAAGGTGCAAACATTTTAACGGCGCCTGCAGCTTTTACTTATACCACGGGTGAAATGCACTGGCAGCTCTTACTGCAAGCCCGTGCTATGGATAGCCAATGTGCTGTACTAGGAGCCGCACAACAAGGTTGGCATGGTGAAAAACGTCAAACTTGGGGGCATGCTGGAGCAAGCAACAGCCGTGGTCAAATTTTAGCAATCACCGCAGAAGAAGGCGCTCAACTACTCACGGTTCCTTTTGACTTAGACGAACAGCAACAGATTCGCGCATCTATGCCACTGATGCAGCACCGTGTTTTGGTTCAATATTGATTTTCACTCTGTATAAAATTACAAAAAAACTGAATATTATTTAAACAAAATCCCCCACGATATGATTTTGAACCATCATCTGAGGGATTAGAAAAATGACTTTAGAAAAAGCAGTTTATACAGCCCATGCAAAAGCCACTGGTGGTCGTGATGGTCGTGCAACGACATCCGATGGTCATTTAGATGTTCAATTGGCTGTGCCGAAAATTATGGGGGGTACAGGTAATGGTACGAATCCTGAACAACTCTTCGCCGCTGGTTATTCAGCCTGTTTTTTAGGTGCAATGAAATTTGTGTCTAACCGAGATAAAATTTCGATTACCCCTGCTGCCTACGTCATAGGTATCTACACAAATCCCAAGTTTTGGGTTAAATTGAAGAGCATGCTCTTCAATTTAATATCTCCCATCTTGATACACGTCTCGTCAGACGATACAACGCCCTCGTAAAGCTTAATATGAATC
>NZ_VPDB01000127.1:0-4307 GCF_013417925.1 Acinetobacter sp. YH12218 | reverse complement strand
GTTAAAATGCTGTGCTGCTTTTCGCACAGACATTTCGTCTCGAATCATAATTTCTATGACTTTATCTTTAAAATCTTTTGAATATCCCATATCTCTATTGTTCTATAGTTTTTAGGATTTGGCTATACCGCGCAAGCTGATGTTTTACCGACCATCACCATTGAAACTCAAGGGAACTGGCTGGAAAACGCCAATGAAAAAAAGGTGCAAAAGCATGCCGGTGCGCGGACCATTATTGACCGTAAACGCTTAAACGAAAGCGCAGCAACATCTCTAAAAAATGCGTTACGCCAAGTTTCTGGTGTTCAGGTTCAAGAAAATAATGGTACTGGCGGTAGCGATGTTTCATTAAATATTGGCGTTCGTGGATTAACTTCTCGCCTCTCTCCACGTTCAACTGTGTTGATCGATGGCATACCAATGTCATTTGCACCGTATGGCCAACCACAGCTTTCGATGGCGCCTGTCTCTTTAGGAAATATAGAATCTGTTGATGTAGTCCGTGGTGCAGGTTCTGTCCGTTTTGGGCCACAAAATGTCGGCGGTATTATCAACTTTGCCACACGTAGCATTCCTGAAGACTTTAAAGGTACCGTGGCATTAAACTCTGAATATGCAACAGGTACAGATCAGGTAAAATTAGGTCCTAGTCTGTTTGTTGGTGGAACATTAGATAATGGTTTAGGTCTTGCCTTGCTTTATTCAGGCACTAAAGGCAACGGTTATCGTGAAGCGAACAATAAAAATGACATTGATGATGTCATGTTAAAAACCGCTTATGACATCACTGATCAGGATAAAATCGCATTAAATTTCCATCATTACGATGGTACAGGTGAAATGCCTGAAGGTTTAAGCGCTGCTGAATTCGAAGTAAATCCATATCAAACGTCGCATTATCGTGACTTTTTCACTGGCCGTCGTTCAGATGTATCCCTACGTTATACACATAAAGATGACACGAACAACTTTGAACTTTTAAGTTATTACATCGATTCATTCCGTACCAGCAACCTTGAATCTACTTTAGCCAATGGCAATCATCGCTTAGATACCTCACCACGTGATTATAAAGTCTTTGCCATTGAGCCACGTTATTCACGTAGCTATAGCTTAGGAAGTACGCTGAATGAAGTGACTGTCGGTTACCGTTATATGGACGAAGAGAGCACCGAGTTCGCAGGCCGTACTGAATACGCAGCAGATGCAGAACCTGGTCAGTTTATAGCACGTACCCGTAGTGCGGGTGGCACCAAAGCACACGCTGCTTATATCGATAACCGTATAGAACTGGGTAAATGGAATATTACACCCGGCGTTCGTTTTGAATCGATTGATACACAAAACAGTTTTAGTGCCTATAAAGATGGCGTATTACAAAATACTGTTCATCCATCGATCCAATCTGACGAATTTTTACCAAGTTTAGCTGTCCTGTATAAAGCAACAGACCATTGGAATTTCTTTGCCAATGCTGGTGTATCTTTTGGTCCACAGTAATATAACCAGTTAGCGACAACACAAGGCACTACAGCGGTCACCACCTTAGATGGCTTACATCCTGAAAAGTCTAATAACTATGAAATTGGTACCAAATATTTAGGCAATGGTTTAAGTGCTGAATTGACTGCATTTTATCTAGATTTTGACAAAGAACTGATTTTAGAACGCGATGCTGCAAACAATGGCTTTTGGACTGACCTCGGTGCTACAAGTCATAAAGGGATCGAAACTGGTTTTAGCTATGACTTTGGACATTTAGCTGACAATCTCGAAGGCTTAAAAGCCTATGGTAATTACACCTATACCAAAGCGGTTGCTGAAGCAGGTAACTTTAAAGGTAAAGATTTGCCCTTCTATTCACAAAATGTCGCAAACTTTGGCTTAGGTTATAAATATGATGCTTGGTCCATCAATGCCGACATGTATGCACAATCTAAACAACGTGCCCCAGGCAACCAAGATTCTAACATCTACCAAACTGAAGAAACAGCAAATGGTAAACTAGGCGATATTCCAGGCTATTCAACTTTTGCTGTGCGTACAGGCTATGACTTTGGCGGTTCGCTACAAGGGGTTAGAGTTGCTGCTGGTATTAAGAATGTCTTTGATAAACAGTATTTCACCCGTTCATCAGATGCAACAGGTGGTAAATATATTGGTCAGCCACGTACTTTCTTCTTACAAACTTCATTCGACTTTTAAACTGATCTAAATATAAAAATCCCACCAAGTGTGGGATCTTTATTGAAGAACACATATGGACATCCATATATTCATATGTAAAGATATATGCAAATCCATATATACAGATAAACATGGAACAGACTGAATTTTTCAAATTACTTGCAGATGAGACTCGTCTGAACATCATCATGCTGTTGGCATGTAAAGGTGAACTCTGCGTCTGCGAACTCACCGAGTCCCTTGAATTGAGCCAACCTAAAATTTCGCGTCATTTGGCATTACTGCGTTCATCAGGTGTGCTGAGTGATCAACGTAAAGGTCAATGGGTCTATTACTCCATTCACCCTGCACTGCCTACTTGGTGTACACAAATATTCGATGTTATGCGTCACCAAGAACGATTTAAAGACATCGATTTAAATTCCCCAAAAAACACGACAACATTGTGTGAAACACTATGAATTTTTTATTTCTATGTACTGGCAATAGCTGCCGCAGCATTTTATCCGAAGTACTTTTTAACCAGCGTGCCCCTGAAGGTTTCCGTGCCTATAGCGCAGGCAGTAAACCCTCAGGACATATCCACCCGTTTACCTTGAAAACCCTACACAACCTCAATCTACCAACTGAGGGCTTGTCGAGTAAAACCATCGCAGCATGTGAACAATACCAACCCGATGTGGTGATTACCGTCTGTGGTTCTGCCGCTCAAGAAGCTTGCCCAATTTACTTAGGCTCTGCCATCAAAGCCCACTGGGGCTTAGAAGATCCTTCCCATTTAGAGCTTGTATATGACATCAAACTTGCAGCTTTTCTTGATACTGTGGCGCATATTAACCGCCGTTTAGATGCTTTATTTACGCTCGATTTTACGCAATTAAGTCGTGAAGAGCTTAACCAAGAAATCCAAAAAATTTCAGAGATCCAATAATGGCTGCTGCAAAACTGTCATTTCTAGACCGCAATCTAACGCTATGGATTTTTATCGCAATGGGGCTAGGCATTGCGATTGGCGTGTATGTTCCTAGTGCTTCAAGAGCTTTAAATCAACTCAATATCGGTGATGTCAATATTGCGATTGCCATTGGTTTAATCCTGATGATGTATCCGCCTTTGGCCAAAGTGGATTACAAAGCGCTGCCTGAAGTGTTTAAAGATAAACGTACCTTATACCTATCACTGGTTCAAAATTGGTTAATCGCACCTTGCCTGATGTTTATTTTGGCGATCGTGTTTTTACAACACTACCCTGAATACATGACCGGTTTGATTCTGATTGGTTTAGCACGTTGCATTGCAATGGTTCTGGTTTGGAATGATCTCGCTTGTGGGGATAACCAATACGTAGCGGCTTTAGTGGCCTTTAACAGTATTTTCCAAATTGCATTTTTTAGTACCTACGCATGGTTCTTTTTGAGTTTTTTACCGCCTTATTTTGGTATAGAAGCACAAGTGATCCAAGTCAGCTTTTGGACCATCACACATGCAGTATTGGTGTATCTAGGTATTCCCTTCCTGCTCGGTTTCCTGACGCGTGCCATATTGGTAAAACAAAAAGGTCTGGCTTGGTATAAAAATCAATTTATACCCAAAATCAGCCCCATCAGTTTAATGGCATTACTCTTTACCATTGTGATGATGTTTAGCCTCAAAGGTGCAGATGTCTTGAGCCTTCCAATGGATGTACTGCGTATTGGCATTCCCCTCACGATCTACTTTGTGGTGATGTTTTTCATTAGCTTTTTGATGAGCAAATGGATGGGTAATAATTACGCCAAAACCACTGCCATATCCTTTACCGCAGCGGGTAATAATTTTGAACTTGCCCTCGCTGTTGCCATCGCCACCTTTGGTATTGCATCTCCGATTGCATTTACCACGATTATTGGCCCATTGGTTGAAGTGCCTGTGCTTATTGCATTAGTCAGTGTATCGCTATGGTTAAAACGCAAATGGTATAAAGAGAACTAAAATGAAGCTCCCCAATATTCAACTATAGCTAAATACCAAATAAATCATTACAGTAATCTTTAAATAATTTATCAATATCTTTAACTCTAAACTTAGTTCGAATCGCCTTGACTCGTGACCACATATTTTCTATTGGATTTAAATCTGGA
>NZ_VPDB01000126.1:0-4482 GCF_013417925.1 Acinetobacter sp. YH12218 | reverse complement strand
AAAATATATATCGTTGGCAGAAGAAATTATTTAGACCAATTATCAAAAACTTCATTGATGACTTTATTCTCGATAAAAATCATCTGCTACCACAGAGAATCTATAAATGATAGTGCGTAAGTCCTATTATATTTATTTTTTTAATAAAAAACAAAGCACTTGAGTTAAAAAAATGATGTAAAGCCTCAATATAAAAGAAAACTGCCTGATTAATAAAACATTTCATAAGCTGTACCGTGCCTCGTACAAAGTACAACTCAGAAGGTGGGAACTTCACAGAATTATTTTCCATTATGACTCGGGCAAAGTTGAGCTTTGCTTTTAATGATTCAATGAAGGAAATAATGAAGATGAAAAAAATTGGTTTATTCGCTGTCGCAGTTTTAGGTTTTGGTTTAGCTGCGGTAGGTTGTACTTCTCAAGAAACTGTAGAATCTCCAGAAACCGCACAAGTAACGTCTGCAACTGAAGCATCTGTAACGACAGAGCAATCGGGTGCTGTGGTTCAAGCAGATCCATCAGCTCAAGGTGCTGAAGTTCAATCTGCGCCTGCACCACAACCTACAATTCAGCAATAAGATTGTTTAATGCTCTCTGACCTGTAACAACAGGCAGTCAAGAATAGACAGAAGATAGGATGCCTCTTCTGTCTATTTTCTTTTCTATTGCTTTTTTTTATCTTTTCTATTTTTAGTGAACGAAAAAAAAGCCCATCATGTAGATGAGCTTTTTACTTTTAACCGATCTGCAAAAACAACAATTAACGGCGATTTTCCCACGCGCGACGACGTTCTTCAGCCGCTTTACGTTGTTGATCTGATGCCTTTCTTAAATCTTGAATATTTTTTTTGCGCTCTTGCTCAATTTGTTTTCTACGATCTTGACTGGCTTTACGGCGCTGTTCTTCTAAGCGCTGACGCTCTTTGCTGACTTTTTGACGATCTTGTTCAGCACGTTTACGACGTTCAGCTTCAGAGTATTTACGCTGTTGTTCTAGACGTTGACGTTCGAGTTCGTTTTTACGACGATCCCACTCTTGTTGATTTTTACGATTCTGTTCCCAGTTACGCTGGTCAAGTTGCTGCTTTCTACGTTCGAGCTCTAAACGATTACGTTGTTGTTGCTGACGTTCCCATGTACGGCGGTCTTGTTCATAACGACTGTCGTAACGGCGATCATAACGATTATCATAGCGTCGATCATTATTATCATAACGGCGGTCATAACGTTGATCATAACGTCCATCGTAGTAACCATCTTCAGGGAATGCTACGCAGCCTACAGCCAAAAAAGCAGTCGCAAAAGACAGAAGGATGATCTTTTTAGCCATGGTGAGTATCCTTTATCGAGAATGGGTTAGCATAATCAACCCATAAAACTTGGGTAAATTGTCAATGACAACTCTATAAAAGAAGATTAGCTTAACTAGGTCTGTACTATGTATGTCGATGTTGAGACTTATATGTGAATATGGTCACATTTGACCTAGATCATGTAGAAAGTATGAAGAGCATAATTCGAAGGATAGAGCATGTTTGCATTGAATGAATCACTTAAAAATATGAAAGATAAAGGCCAAGGTACGGCTGCTCGGTTACTTGATCGTCTTCCTAACTTTGCCAAAGAAAGCCTCGCAAAACGTCTCGATTATCCGTTTATTTTTCCAGAATTAGATCCGCTGGTGAAATGCATGATGGCGGCTCAACTCAAGCAAGGTAAGTCAGGCTTTGTGACCGAAGACTATGTGAAGTCTCGTAAATTATTTGATTTACAGATGGAGTCGATCAAGACCAAGCCGACCTTTGTGAAACAAGTGCAAGATATACGTCTACCTTTACAAAGTGCAACGCTGTTTGCGCGTCATTATCATCCTGCTCCAAATAAAAAATTACCGATGATCGTGTTTTATCATGGTGGTGGTTTTGTGGTGGGTGGTTTAGACACGCATGATGAAGTTTGTCGTTTATTGGCTGTGCATGCCAAAACACAAGTTTTAAGTATTGATTATCCTTTAACACCAGAAGCCAGCCCAGCTCAATTAATGCAAAGTTGTGAAGATGCATTGGCTTGGACTTATCAAAATAGTCGTCAGTTTAAAATTCTAAAAAATCGAATTGCGGTGGCAGGGGATAGTGCAGGCGGCAATATTGCTACTGCGGTTGCACAGCGCAGTGCTCAAAAAGTTTTTGCCCCGCAAGCTCAACTATTAATTTACCCAGTAGTGGATTTCAAGAGTCGCCACCCATCTTTCTATGCTTATAAAGATGGTCTAGTTCTGACTGAAAAAGATATTGATGTCGTAACGGCTTTATATGCAGAACAACATGCAGTGGCCTTAGATGATCCATTAATTTCACCAACCTATGGAAAATTGGCAGGTATCGCACCCGCGTATATCGTGACAGCAGGGCATGACGTTTTACATGACGAAGGTGAAATTTATTCGCATAAACTCCGTCAGCAAGGGGTGAAAGTGTTTTATCAAGAATATACCGATCAAACCCATGGCTTTATTAACTTAACCCCGGTTTCGCACCGAGCTAAAAAATACGTGATCGAGATCAGTACGAAGTTCCGTAAATTTTGGGATAAACGTAGCTAATCATTCCTTTATATAAAGTAAACCCAGTGTTTCACGTGAAACACTGGGTTTTTATTTATTGGGTTATTTATCTTGGATTTTTGCAGCAGGAAAAACGAGGCTAAATTCTGGGATATAAAAGCTTTGCAATAATCGTGCTTCAGAAAAATTTGGAAAAATGTCCTGTGTGTTGTGCCATTCTACCTGTTTCAGTTTAGAGAGCCGTCCACGAAACTTCGGTGAAAATTGATAACGCTTACCTTCCCACGCTTGTCTGATTTGCAACATCGCTGCAGGGATATGATGACTATTAATATAGAAAGAACGCTGTGAACGTGATTTTTTTAAACGGATCTGCATTTTGTGTTGTTCAACTTCTATAGTACAGACCACTTCATTGTCATGTTGTTGCCATTCAAACTTTGCCAACTCTTTAGGAATACCCCAGAGTTTTTGACCATGAATGACAGAGATATCTGTCGAAACATAAATCTTAGGAATCGAACTTAACCTTTTCTTACTCCATAAAGGGTGATCTAAAATTAGCAATTCGTCATAAGGGCCCACAGGTGAATCATGGTATCGGACCAATAACACCTGAACCACACGACCTAAAGGCGATGTCGCTAAACGGAACATCTGCGCTTGTTGGATAAAACTCGGAGAGATCCAATAATTCAAAATAAAAGCATCGCCACGCAGTTGCCAAGGCGGTAAATGTGTCAATGCAGTGTCCGACGGTATTATTTGCGTCATCATTGTTCTCGTTTTAATAATGGCAGAATAATTACTTTTTAATCATCAAAGACTAATATACAGTCAATAACAAGTACGAGATCAACCAGAAGAGTTAACAAATGTTAAAACAGATTTTATTTACCGCAGCACTTGGCTGTGTGAGCTTAAGCAGTTTTGCTGCCAATACTATTGTCGAAATGAAAACCTCTCAAGGCAATATTGAAATTGAGCTATTCAATGACAAGGCACCTATCTCAGCTAAAAACTTTGAAAGCTATGCAAAAGAAAAATTTTATAACGGCACGATCTTTCATCGCGTGATTCCTGGATTTATGGTTCAGGGTGGGGGCATGGATGTCAAAATGCAGGAGAAGCCAACAAAAGCGGCTATTAAGAATGAATCAAGTAATGGCTTGAGCAATAAGCGCGGCACATTGGCAATGGCACGGATGAATCATCCTGATTCAGCAAGTAGTCAGTTCTTTATTAATGTTGCAGACAATGACTTTCTCAATAAAAGTGCAATGAATGCGGGATATGCTGTTTTTGGTAAGGTCACTAAAGGTATGGATATCGTCGATAAAATCGTAAAAGTTCCAACTGCGAACTATGGAATGCATCAGAATGTCCCTGTAAACCCAGTAGTTATACAGAGTGTGGTGATTAAAGCAGCACCTGTAAAAAACTAAGCACACAAAATAGGAAAAATATTTTACATGATATTTGTAATAAATATCATGTATTTATGTGAGTAAAGTGTGTTTTTTGAACCATAATGGTGCATAAAAATAAAACACTCGTGTTCTTTGTGAGTGAAAAGCACTTGCACGTGTAAGAAATTGCCCTATAATGAGCACCATACCGACGAGATAGACGGAAACGAACGAAACGCGAAGCGTTGAGTTGTTGAGTTTATCGAAGTCCAGCTTCTAGCATTGACGAGATGTTAGAAAGATCATTAAGAGATTATGAAGAACAACTTGTGTGGATTTTTACTGGTTGATCAATCGAAAATATTTCATTGATTGATGGTAGGAATTACTCGAAGTTTATTTGAGCAAATTTTTGTCAGTAATTGATGAGCCAAGATTGGTACCCTTTAAGGTACTATTGATTTTAAACTGAAGAGTTTGATCATGGCTCAGATTGAACGCTGGCGGCAG
>NZ_VPDB01000125.1:0-4529 GCF_013417925.1 Acinetobacter sp. YH12218 | reverse complement strand
GTAAATTTTCAGCGTTGCTGGCTCCCCGTCAGCCGGATTGGGTTGCATCGCAGGGGTGTCGAAAGAGTCAACTGCGGTCCAAAGCTGTTGGACTTGGGTGAAAAGGGCGTTTATTCTTCCTATACGTGAACCGCATCCTACGGAATGAGTAACCCTTGCCCTATTGTGAGTAGAACGTCGTATAATTCAAACGAAAGCAGTTAATAGGTATGAAATATCACAGCACAAAAGAGCGACAGGACATGTTTAGATGATGTTATTATAAAATAATAACATCATGGATGAATAAAAAATAATTTTCTATCTTTACAACTATGTTATACTTCTATGATAAGGCTATGATGGCAAAGCCTTGGTTTTCCTAATCAAATAGTCGCCGAGATGGCTTCAATGCGACAGTAGGTCTACTGTCTCACAATTAATTCATGTATCAGATTTTTGTTCCCTGATGGGAAGTGTTATCCATACGAAAAGAATATGGGTAAAGTGTTACACCTGTATATGACATTCAGAATGTCCTGTCGGGGGAACTGGTACCAATTTAATAAAAGAAAACAGTATAGAAATGACAATCGAAGATATGCAAACATTAGCCCTAGAGCATGGGCTGAGAATTTCGGAAGAGATGAGCGTCAATGAGATGGGCATCGACTTTAGAGTTGCCTTTGTAAAGGAAGTAAACGGTGAGAACTGGGTACTCCGTATACCTCGAAGAAGCGATATGCTTGAACAAATCGAAAATGAAAGTAGAATATTGGATTTAGCCAAAAGAAACCTGTCGATCAATGTCCCTGATTGGAAAATTGTATCGGAGCGCCTAATAGCCTACCCTTTACTGGAGGATGCGCCTGCTCTGACATTCGATGCGATAACACATGAGGTTTCTTGGAACATAGATCGCGATAGCATAGCTTATGTGGAGTCTCTGGCAAAATCATTGGCCGAATTACATCGTATTACAGCTGACGATGTGAGAAAGAGCAACTTGAAAATAATGACTCCAAGTGAATTGAGGACCGAAATAGCTGACCGTATCCACTTGGTGAAATCTGAGATAGGTATCAGCGAGCCGTTGGAAAACAGATACCGTAGATGGTTGGACAATGACCCTTTGTGGCCTGAATTCACTTGTTTCATCCATGGCGATCTCTATGCAGGGCATGTCTTAACCTCGAAGGAAGGTAAGACCTCTGGTATCATAGATTGGTCTACTGCGCATATGGGTGATCCTGCACTGGACTTTTCTGGTCACGTATCGGTTTTTGGAGAGGATAGCCTGAAGAGTTTGATAACGGAGTATGCTAAACAAGGCGGAACGATATGGGATAGGCTCTACGAACAATCTATAGAGAGGGCTGCTGCAGCTCCATTAGCATATGGCGCTTTTGCGGTAGAGTGCAACGACGATAATCATATCAATGCCGCCAGAGCAGCCTTAGGTATTGTTCAATAAAATGATGTGAGGATACTTTTTTAAATGCTAAAATAGGAGTTCGATTGGTGCCACTTAAGAGTATCATTGATTTCTATTTTAGCCAGTATCCTCCACTTTTAGGAGCTCCTCGAAACTCGATTTTATGATCATCTCTTAAGATTTTGAGCCACCGCTCTACTATCTTGACAGGAACTAATAGCTCGTTTACTAAAAATGGTGCACGCTTTCCTGGATTAGTTCTTATCTGATTAAATAGTAGATTTACTCCCTCACTTACTCCCTCATTAGATTCGAAAAGTAGCTTTGATGAGACAATAACTCGAAAACCGTGCTGGAAATTTTCAAAGACAGGGGGACGCAGACCATAGGATGCGAAGCCTTCTTGGATTCGTTTGATGCCTGACCCATATTTTTCAATAAAATGCGCTTCTTTGAACGTGGCAGATATCCTTTTATTGCGCGCCCATGGCGAGTAATCTTCACGAAGAAGCTGATCAATCGTTAAGTTATCAGCTAAACCACCTGGATTGAAAAACTCTATGGAATTGTAATACACCCTGATTATGGAATCGGCAAATTAATTTGGACTTGGGTGAAAAGGGCGTTTATTCTTCCTATTACGTTGTCGGCAGCGGGCCAAAAAGGAATACGTCCATGCCCATCGAGGTGAAACCGGCTGTGAGCGCGGGTTCAAGCATATAGCCCGACAGGCGCGTATCCTTGCCGATCACGACACGATGGCGGTGGTCACCGCGACGAAAGACACGGCCAGCCGCCATGCCGACGCGCAAGGCGGTTTCCGCCGTCATCGCGCCTTCGTTGGCTTTGCCACGAATACCGTCTGTGCCGAAATATTTGCGCACCATAAGGTCGATTATCCTGTCGTCGGGTCGCCCTCAAAGGGGACATGCCTGCTGAACCGCGAATATAGAGAAATATCCCGAATGTGCAGTTAACGAATTCTTGCGGTTTCTTTCAGCGCCGCCAATACCGCCAGCCCGTCGCGCAAGGGGCGCGGCTCGTGTGTGCGGATGAAGTCAGCTCCACCTGCGGCGGCGGCAAGCTCTGCAGCGAGTGTCGCGGCCCCGACATCCCCCGGACCACGGCCTGTGAGCGCGCGCAGAAAGGATTTGCGCGAAACAGACAGAAGCACCGGCAAATCGAAGCGCAGCCGCAATTCATCGAACCGCGCCAGCACCGAGAGCGAGGTTTCGGGAGCAGCCCCCAGAAAAAACCCCATGCCGGGATCAAGGACAAGGCGGTTGCGTTTGATACCGGCACCCGTCAGCGCCGCGATGCGCGCGTCAAAGAACGCCGCAATGTGATCCATGATGTCGCCAGCGGGTGCCTCGCGCCGATCTGCCTGCCCGTCTTGCACCGAATGCATAACGACGAGTTTGGCAGATGATTTCGCCAATTGCGGATAGAACGCAGCGTCTGGAAAACCGCGAATATCATTGAGATAGGCCACACCACGCGACAAGGCATAGGCTTGCGTCGCGGGTTGATAACTGTCGAGCGAGACGGGAATGCCATCTGCCTTGAGCGCGTCCAGCACCGGCGCGATACGCGCGATTTCTGTGTCGGACGAAACAGGCGCGGCGTCGGGATTGCTGGATGCCGGACCGAGGTCGATCACATCTGCCCCCTCGGCCATCAGCTTACGCGCCTGCGCAATGGCTGCGTCTGGCGCCAGATACCGGCCTCCATCGGAGAAACTGTCCGAGGTTATGTTGACGATGCCGAAAATGATGAGCGATTTATTCATGGGGGCTTCTATAATAATCTCTGTACACGACAAAAATAGATAACTCATTGAAATAATGTCACAATAATTGTTTTCTAACGACGAATACTATGACACATCTCAATGAGTTATATCTTATCTTAAACAAATCTCTAAAATGGAACAAGTCACATTTAAAGTGCTTTGCGCTCATCATGCTTGTGATTATTTTAAAGCAAACATGTAATCTTTCTTCTGCATCTAAAGCCTTGCCCATCAAGTGTTTACCACAATCATTTTATCGACGTATGCAGCGCTTCTTTGCAGGTCAGTATTTTGATTATCGTCAAATTTCTCAGTGTCATCACCAGAACGATGGTGATGACTACGGCGATCTGACCCCAAAGGATTCGGCCTCCGCGCAATGCAGGCTCCAGTCGGCAAAAGAGACGGAGCCGATCAGAGAGTAGGCAAAATCGGGACGGGCAACAGGAAAGAGGATGCCGGAGGGCTGCCGGATACTATCGGCGGCAAATAGGATGGATCGCCTGTGCCGTTATCGTGCCGGTCGAGTGCCATCCAGGAAACGATTGGGCGAATCGCCGTCACGCTTCATTTTGCCTGCGAGGTTGAGTAGATTTTTCAGTGCGGAGTTGCGATTGAACGGCGACCAGACGGCTGTAAAGGCAACCGGCTCCGGTTCATCGAGGAAGGGCAGGAAGACGATGCCGGTCGTCGGCAACAATGACGTTGCCTCGCCGACGATAGTGATGCCGAAGCCTTGTCCGACCATAGATAGCAGCGTGTCGCGCCCCACATCAAAGCGCCGGATCGACGGTGCGGGCCAACGCCCGGCAAGGCGCAGCACGATATGGTCATGGACCTGCGGGCCGGTGCCACCATAGCGAACAATGAAAGTCTCGCCGACCAGATCGGACCAAGTGATTGCGGACTGCCCGGCGAGGCGATGCCCATCCGATAGCACGGCCACCAGCGGTTCGGTCCAGATCGGTCGGGTATGGCAGTCGGGCATCTCGGGCTTGCCCGCGACGAACACCACGTCGAGCTGGTCAGCACGAAGCTGCATCACCGCATCGCGGGCTGTGCCTTCGGTGATCTCAACCTCAATGCCCGTATGTTCTTCCCGATAATGACGGATCAGCTCCGTGAGAAAGCTGCGTGGGATTAAGGCATGGATGCCGATGCGAAGCCGGCCGTATTCTCCTTGAGCTGTCATGCCTGCGGTCTTCACTGCGTGATCGAGTTGATCGACACCCGCCGTGACACGCTCCATGAAGTGCCTGCCTGCGTCTGTTAGCCGAACGCCCCGCGCATGGCGCTCAAATAGCAGGACACCAAGGTTATCCT
>NZ_VPDB01000124.1:0-4592 GCF_013417925.1 Acinetobacter sp. YH12218 | reverse complement strand
GTAAATTTTCAGCGTTGCTGGCTCCCCGTCAGCCGGATTGGGTTGCATCGCAGGGGTGTCGAAAGAGTCAACTGCGGTCCAAAGCTGTTGGACTTGGGTGAAAAGGGCGTTTATTCTTCCTATACGTAAATTGTATTTGTTTTAGAAAAAGTTTTTGATCATTTGCTTCTTGCTGTGTAAAAGGTTTGTATGCTTGAATTTCTTCAATGATTTCTTTCATTTTTTATTGTCACTTTCCTGTCGTCATCTACTTATCAGCTAAATACCCTTCAGGCATTGGAATCAATTTTTCTGATTCCCGACTGAGGCTCTCCTCTGCTTTCCACCCGGCGATTTTATTTTCCGTTGCTTCGATCACCCCATCAAAAAGAGAATCACTTAATATTAGACGTAGTGGTGGTTCAGGCAATGCCGCAAGTTTTAAGATTGTCTTTGCTGCTAATATAGGGTCACTATCTGTCGCCTGACCCTCCTGTTCTTTTGCGAAGGCATCCATTTGTTGATGCAGTTCTTGATAATCCGGCAAGCGTTTACTATTATGCAGTTTCTTGTAAAGATCTGTCCAATAACCTCCTGGTTCAACAATAGTCACATGAACACCAAAAGGAGCCAGTTCCTGTGCTAAAGCTTCCGTCAATCCTTCTACCGCAAATTTACTAGCACTGTATAGACCTGAAGTCATCCAAGACATGATGCCCCCGATACTACTCATTTGGATAAAACGACCTGATTTGTCTCGCAAAAAAGGAGAAACCGCTTGAGCCGTCCAAAGAGAACCGAAAAAGTTTACATTCATTATCTGACGCGCCTCTTCTTCTGTTGTCTCCTCAATCATTCCTCCAAGCATCATTCCCGCATTACTCAAAGCAATATCGATGCCATTAAATTTTTCTGCTCCCTTAGCAGCAGCGGCTACTACCATGTCTCGTTCTTCAATATCGCCTAAACAGATCAGCAAAGAAGATCCATATTCTGTTTTTAACCTGCTGAGTTTTCCTTCTGTTCTAGAAAAAGAAATGACTTGGTCGCCATTTTCTAATACTAATTTTACTGTCTCAAAACCAATTCCTTTACTTCCACCAGTAATAAACCACGTTCTAGTCATCTGTCCACGCTCCTTTTTTCCTAATTACTCTCAATATGATTATAACAAATTAAAAGGCCAACAACAACTATAGTATCTAATATGCTGATTGTCAGTTATAAAATACTAAGAGTCATTTTATTCAAAAAAAGTTGTGGCAAAAAACTTGCCACAACTTTTTTATTTTGCACGAATCGGGAGCCATATTTGGAACTGTGCATTCTGAGGATTAGCATCTAAATATAATTCGATATCTGGCAATTCAGCATATTCAAAACCTGAAGTTGGTAACCATTCAGTAAAAATCTGCTGTTGCAATTCTTGAATTGCTCCTGGTATAGGACCCGTTCCTGAGAATACCGCCATCCAGCTTTGCGTGATAAAAGCCAGCAATAAAAACCCGCACATATCAGCGCCCATTCCAAGCAGCAACACACCGCGGTCACCCAGTCGCTTTGAAAGAGTGCCGGTTAAAACAGCTTGTACGAATGTATGTGCTGCACCAAAAACGGCCAGCGACACACCTGCTGTGCCAATATCCCAATTCAAGCGCTGTTCGCCATAAATCACCCACAAAGCGGCGGGCGCCTGCCCAATCAGCTGCATAAGAAAAAACAACGCAAAAAAGCTGGCAAGTCCCTGAACTGCAAAATTGAAGCGAAAGCCTTCAAACAAATTGATTTTGGCTGGCTGTCCTTCAGGCGGTTGTGACGGCGTTTTGGGCAACAAGAAAGCCACCAAACAAAAGGCAATTGCATTGAGAAGAGCCCCTGCCACAAAGGGCGCATGCACAGATATATCACTAAGAACACCGCCAATAGCAGGCCCTGCAATCATACCTGCACCAAAACACGCCCCCATAAAACCAAACCAACGCGCACGTTCTTCCTGTTTAGTTGTATCAGCGATAATTGATGCCGCGATTGCACCAGTTGCTCCGGTAACACCTGAGATAATCCGGCCGATATAAAGCACCCATAAAACAGGCGCTGCCGCCATTATGCTATAATCAATCGTGGCACCTAAAAATGAAACCAGCAAAATAATCCGCCGTCCATAGCGGTCAGATAACCGCCCTAAAACGGGCGCGCAAAAGACCTGCATAAACGCATAAAGCGATAAAAAAACACCATAGTGAAATGCTGTTTGCTCTGCCGGTACAAATTCATTTAATAAAGCCGGAACCACCGGCATGATTAATCCCAAACCAATCGCATCAAGCGCGACAACAATGAGTGCGGTTATAAGTGATTTTGACATAGATGTGACTTTTATTTATCATTGATAAGTTGGCGATAAAAAACTTTGTACCTGGCATAAAGCTCGGTGGTGTCAGCGCGTGACCGTACCGGCTTCTTTTGATACTGCCGCCTGGGCGGCTTCTCCTGCTGATCCGGTGACGCCTCAAAGGCTCCCAGCCGCTTTTCCAGGGCAGGCTTGGACAGATCGCGGGACAGGGTGCTGGGCTTGACCATCGTGCCGTCATCGGCCCGGATCACCAACCCGTTACCCCTTGGCGTAATCTCCAGGCCGTTATCACGCATGACCTGGTGCAGCTCCGTCCAGGACTGCGCGGCTTTAATGTCGTCCAGGCATTCGCGCTTGATCCAGCCCACCAGACTTTCCACGCCGGCATGGCGCTCCATGTCGGCGGCCCTCGATGCCGCCCCGCGCTGCTGCGGCCGGTGATTGTCTGCCTCCAGGCCATAGTCCCGTTCCAGCGTCTCGCACAAGTCGGCCAGCGCCAGGTGCGGATAGTACGGTTCGTGCATCGTGTGCCTGGTCGGGTGAATCTTGTTGATGGCAATGTGGATGTGCAGGTTGTCGGTGTCGTTATGCACGGCGCTGATACGCTGATGCTCACCAAACCCTAGCCCTTGGCAAATCCGTTCCTCTATCGCCTTCAAGGTGTCGGCATCGGGATTCTCGCCGGCGCGAAAACTGACAATCAGGTGATAGGTCTTATCGCCCTTGGCCCTGGTGTTCATGTGCTGGGTGGCCAGCACTTCGGTGATGGCATCGCGCACTGAATGCGCCTCGCAATTCGTGACCTGAACATGGCCCAGCCGGTGGTCTTTGCTCTGTGCGTCGGTGATGTATTTAGCCAGGTCGGCAAAGTCTGATTTGCCCAGGGAACGCATGGCAACATGCTTGGCAATCATGATGCTGCCCTGGGTCGCACAATAGATTCCATCAATCGGCTCATTTCGTCCTGGTTGGCCTCAATCCGGGCCAGCAGGCCCAAGACAGTTTCAGCGCTGAACCGGGCCGTTCGGGCATCGTCGGTCAGCCACAATTTCAGCAGACCACCGAGGCGGCCCAGGTCGCCATTGACCCGCACCAGCTCGCGCACGTTCTCGTAATCGGTCACGCCCTGGACGGCGTAACCCTGCCCCACGGCCAGCAAAAAAGCAGACGTACTCAAGCCAGCCGCTTGTGCGTTGGCCTCAATGGCGGCCCGCTCTTCCGGCAGGCAATACACCTTGATCGGCGTGCTGCTTTTTCTCGTTACCTTCTGCTCTGTCGCCTCCATCTTTGGCGTCCTCCTGGTTCTCTTATTCCGGCGTCCGCCGATGGCCCCGCAGGGCAGGATTCCCGTTGAGCGCCGCAGGTGCGAATAAGGGGAAGTGAAGAGGAACACCATGCTTGCATGGTGGGCCTACTTCACACATCCTGCCCGCTTCACCACCACTTTAACATCACTACCATTTACCGGCTATAACCCGTTTTATCGACAAACACAAGCCGATTCCACGCATAAGGCGTGCAATCTGGCTTTAGTCGCCTTACAATCGCTTTAATAGCGATAGAATCGGCATTAAATCGCGGATAAATCGACATATAAAAGGCGGTAGAATCGGCATGACTAAACGGCTTACAGAGCGCATTGCAGCGCAAATGCAGACCCAAAAGCCCACCCGTTCAGGACAGAATCGGGCGGCTTTCCTGGCCCAGCGCGACGACATAAAAGAGGCTTTGACCGATGGCTGGCCGGTAAAAGCCATCTGGAAAACGCTGCACGATGAAGGGAAAATCAGCTTCGGATATGATGCTTTTATCAGCTATGTGAACAGTCTGATTCGGTCGCCAGGCGAGCCTGAAAAGGCCACCGCAAGACCGCCGGCATCCTCCCAACCGGCCCCCAAGAAAGCCACCCCAGCGACACCCAAACCAGTACCATCAGCCAGCCATAAGCCGGGGGAGATTCCCAGCTTCAACTTCAACCCCAGCCCGAACAAAGCGGACTTGATTTGACGCCCCAAGGGGCGGATTGGACGCCAAGAGGGAAGGCATAGCCCGCCCCTCAAGTGTCAATGAACCCCTGGAAATCGACCCCGAAAACAGCCCCCTTCATAGAGGCGGCCTATTAACATTTGAGTGGGAGTGACGGGCACTGGCTGGCAATGTCTAGCAACGGCAGGCATTTCGGCTGAGGGTAAAAGAACTTTCCGCTAAGCGATAGACTGTATGTAAACACAGTATTGCAAGGACGCGGAACATGCCTCAT
>NZ_VPDB01000123.1:0-4599 GCF_013417925.1 Acinetobacter sp. YH12218 | reverse complement strand
GCAAGAACGGACTGACCGCTACAAGTCGGAACTGACCGACTCAGGCTCTAGTTACACGCTTGGCAACAAGACATTAACAGAGTGCGAATTAGTCCTTGAGTATGTTTGAATACATTTTAAGGAACAGAGTATTTTATGAGACTGTAAATTAAATTGTGTAATTGCCTGAATTTGCTATGTTCATATTCACAACGGAGTCAGGCAACATGATGAACGAACAAAAACTAAAAGACCTTGCAGCAGAATTTGCTAAAGGAATCAAAACAGAAGACGATCTCAATCAATTCACCCGATTGTTGACTAAACTCACCGTTGAAACGGCTCTCAATGCGGAACTTACCGAACACCTCGGACATGAAAAGAATGCTCGTAAGCACGGTTCTAATGCCCACAATGGTTATTCTAGTAAGACTATACTTAGCGATGATGGGGAGATTGAGATCACGACACCACGAGATCGTGATGGCACATTTGAGCCACAACTGATTAAAAAGAATCAGACCCGTATCACGCAAATGGATAGCCAGATTCTATCCCTTTATGCCAAAGGCATGACCACCAATGAAATCGTTAATACCTTCAAGGAAATGTACGATACCGATGTATCTCCAACGCTGATTTCCAAGGCGAACAGCACTGCTGTGAGGATGCCGTCAATGAGCAGGTTGCTGAATGGCAAAACCGTCCGTTGGATGCGATCTATCCCATCGTCTATATGGACTGTATTGTGGTTAAAGTCCGTCATAATGGCAGTGTCATCAACAAGGCTGTATTCCTTGCCTTAGGCATTAATCTTGATGGACACAAAGAACTGCTCGGCATGTGGATGGCTGAGAATGAAGGTGCCAAGTTCTGGCTGAATGTCCTGACTGAGCTGAAAAACCGAGGGTTGCAGGATATTCTGATCGCCTGCCTTGCGAAGCAGCGCCTCTCAGGACTAAAAGGCTTTCCTGATGCGATTAACAGCGTATACCCGCAAACCCACATCCAGCTGTGCATTATCCACATGCTGCGCAACAGCTTGAAATACGTGTCATGGAAAGATTACAAGGCGGTCACTCAGGATTTAAAAGCCGTTTATCAGTCACCTACTGAAGAGGCAGCCTTGATGGCCCTGGATCAATTTGCCCAAACATGGGATGACAAGTACCCACAGATCAGCAAAAGCTGGCGTACGCACTGGGAGAATCTGAATACCTTCTTTGCTTATCCAGCCGAGATACGCAAAGCCATCTACACTACCAACGCAATCGAGTCGTTAAACAGCGTAAGACGCCAGGCAATCAAAAAGCGTAAAGTCTTTCCAACGGATGATTCTGTACGTAAAGTGATTTACTTGGCAATTGATGCAGCGTCTAAAAAGTGGAATATGCCTATTCGCGACTGGCGTTTAGCTATGAGTCGCTTTATTATTGAATTCGGTGACCGCTTAAGCAATCACCTTTAAATTTATGAAAAGCAATTACACAAAATTATTTACAGGCTCATTAAGTTACTTTTCTAGTGAAAAAAACTCCCCCAAAAATACCAGATAGTATTGCACTTGGAAAACTCCACCAGAAGGTCGCAAATACAAAAATAAATATACCACAACCAGTTATAATAGAACCAAAAACGATATCTTTATTAAATGGGATATGTATTAAACTTTGATAATACCAAGATGATAAAAAACTAAATAATACAGCTAATGAAAAGTAGAAAACCTTTTCAAAGTTTGTACTATTAATCATATCGACCCATAATTCCATATTATGCTCCTGCTACACGGCAGCCTTTTGCAGCTGAAGGTACAATACTGGTCCAAATCCATGCTGAAATTCCCCCTGAACCGTACCGGGTTTGTCGGAGACTTTTTTATTTAAGTTAGGCCACCTGACCTAACGGGTTAATCTTATCATAGTACATTGCTTCAAACTCAAAAGGTGATACATAACCCAGTGCACTGTGTACACGCTCTTTATTGAACCAATCTACCCAGTTTAGTGTCGCAAGTTGTACATCCGCTAAACCTTGCCAATCCGCTTTTAAATATTCAATCACCTCTGTTTTGTATAAGCCATTCACCGTTTCAGCCAAAGCATTATCGTATGAATCACCAGTCGTACCGACTGATGCTCGTAAATTTGCTGCTTCTAAACGATTGGTATAGCGAATTGAAAGATATTGAACACCTCTATCTGAATGATGAATCACATTCTTAGGCATACCTCGATCGTGCAATGCTTGCTCCAATGCATCGAGCACCATATCTGTATTCATCCGTGTAGATACTTTCCATCCAACAATTGCTCATGAGAACACGTCAATAACAAATGCGGTATATACCCAGCCTGAATGAGTTTGAATATACGTGAAGTCACCGACCTGAGAAGCACTGCTTCGCAAGGGTCAGGATAATCAGCATTAAAATTACGTTTCACTAAATCATCCGCTCTTTTTTGATCATCTCGGCTACGGGTGGTGTATTTATTCTTACCACGCCAAACACCTTGTATACCTAGCTTTTGCATCAATCGAGCAACTGTACAACGTGCAATAACATAACCTTCACGTTTCAGTTGTTGCCAGACCTTACGCACACCATATCGACCTGAACTTTCTTTCCAAATTCGTTTAATTTGTTCAGCATGATGCAAATCATGTAGATCTTGCTTTGCTCGATGTTCTGGGTTTTCAGCAATATCTAGTGTTCGATAATAGGTAGAAGCTGAGATCGGTAAAATCCTACAAATCGTATCAACACCATATAAGCCTTTATTGTTATGGATGAAATCCACCATTATTTGTGTGGGCGGTCGAGCTCCGCCTGGGCGAAAAAAGCGGCTGCTTTACGCAGAATTTCATTGGCACGCTTTAATTCTTTGATTTCACGTTCCATTTGCTTCATTTTTTCTTGATCAGAGATCTGTTGTACTTTGATAGGATTTTGCTCATCTAAATGCTTTTGATGCCAAGCACGAAGTGTTTCAGGAGTACAACCAATCTTAGGCGCAATAGCTGTGATCGCAGCCCAATTAGATGGATAGTCTTTTTCAGATTCAATCAATAATTGAACCGCTCTTTCTCTGATTTCAGGGGTATATTTTAATTTGGTCATCGGAACATTCTCTCAGAATACTGAGTCTCCGACAAACCCGGTACGGTTCAAAATACTGATCTGCAAAGAAGCGTTGTATACGTCGATAAAATGATTGTGGTAAGCACTTGATGGGTAAGGCTTTAGATGCAGAAGAAAGATTACATGTCTGTTTTACAATTAATGCAAGCATAATCAGTGTAAAACATTTTGCATGTGACTTGTTCCACTTTAGATATTTGTTTAAGATGAGATGTAACTCATTGAAATGTGTCATCATATTCGTCGTCAGAAAACAAGTATTATGCCATTATTTCAATGAGTTATCTTTTTTGTCGTGTACAAAGATATTTTTTAATGATAAATAAGCCTCTTTCATAAATCAAAAAACGAACAGTCTCTTGCTGATTATTTGTACCGAAGAATTTTAAATATTCATGCATAATCTGCGGATGAAATATATCGATTCAAAGAAGCTTTCTGAAACACAGTTTAAGCGATACACCGGCATATCATGGTCAACCTTTGATTTAATGGTTGAACAACTGAAAATGCATGTTCCTGCTAAAGGTAGACCAACTAAATTGAGCATAGAAGATCAAATCCTTCTGTGCTTAAGTTATTGGCGCGAATACCGAACCTTGTTCCATGTTGCAACAAGTTATGGTGTGTCAGAGCCGACTGCTTCAAGAATTGTCCGTCATGTAGAGGACTGCCTGATCAAGTCCAATTTATTTAATTTACCGAAGCATTTGCCTGAGGGCGAAGGCATCGACTGGAACGTGGTGATTGTTGATGCCACAGAAATTCCAATACAAAGACCTAAAAAAACAGAAGAAAAGCTATAGTGGCAAAAAGAAGGCACATACTTTCAAAGTCCAGGCCATCATTCATTATATAACTCAGCAAATTCTGAGTTTATGCACTGATCGTGGTGCTGTACATGATTTCGAACTCTTCAAACGAAACTTACATCAGATTCCGGCAGGTGCCTTTATCCTTGCAGATAAAGGCTATCAAGGGATTTATGCAATGTATCCAAATAGCTTGTTGCCATTAAAAGCAAAAAAGCGCTGTAAATTGGATCCTGAACTAAAAATCTATAATCAAGAAATCAACAAAAGAAGAATTGGGGTTGAGCATGTATTTGGTAGTTTAAAAACTTTCAAAATCCTTGCCGAGCGATATCGTAATCGAGGAAAAAGACTGGGCTTAAGATTCAATTTAATTGCGGGAATCTATAATTTAGAGCTGAGCAAAAAATGAATTATGAAAGAAGTCTAATAAAAAGCCTATTTTTAAAGAAATTTAGCATACGGCATAGTGAAAACAACAATAGAGCAATTACTCAACAATAAACATTAACATCAATTATTTAGATCATATTCAATTTTAATAAAAAGACAAATGTGTATTAAAAATAGCCATCATACGTCTATTTTTGATTACAAAATATAATGAGGGGATTGCTTCCCATTTCATACATTTTTCATATATAAAAAGACATACTATTTTTAAGG
>NZ_VPDB01000122.1:0-4610 GCF_013417925.1 Acinetobacter sp. YH12218 | reverse complement strand
ACTCAGTGCAAGAAAATTTGATAGCCAAGTCAATGAAATTCATGCACGTGTAGCAGTCCTCAACAGATTTACGGAATTAGGTCGACCACTTACCCAAGTTACGCCTTAAATTTGGCTCAATTAGGGGAGGCTTTGTATTTCAAATCTTTGTGCAACAAAGCCCATTGCATTTATAGGTTAAATAAAATCTATTTGCCGTCATTCAGTTAATATTTAATATGAAACATCTTACTAAAAATTCAAAAAATCGGTACATTTACACAATTAAAATAAATGATTCAAGAGCAAATCTTCATGTCTACGTTAAATGACCATGAAATTATTCAAATATTTAGAAATCACGCCCGTCCACTGTCAAATAAATTGACAGAAATGCTAAATGAGCATTATACGCATCAAACTGAACGTCGTGGTTGTGGTTATACTCAAGCAACACGGGTATTGGCGGAATATATTAATATCCCACGTGATGCGCAGGAATTAAATGATCTAAAACTTTTTGACCAGTTCGATACCAAAAGTTTAAAGCAATTACTTGAGCAGCAATCGATGCATCCAATTCATATCACTGATTGGCACAACCTTGACCAAAATCCAGAGATCATTACATTTTTAGCGAAACACTGCCACGAAACCTTTGCTGAACAATTAGAACAGGCTGTCTATTTTCAAAAAAAATTACGCCATATTGCACAACATGCTCAACTTGAAGAAAGCCAAGTACTGAGTCAACTGATTGCAGATGTAATTTTACCCCATACTTGTCATGATACATCGCTGACTCAGCTACACACATTGCAAGAAAAACCTAAAGTCGGCTCCTGTCCGATGGCTGAAAATTTTTTCTTAAAAATTGCGCACGGAAAAATACTCAGACAAGGTCGCATCAATATTTTTGTCGATGACAATTCAAAACCTATTTTGTTAGAAAAAATAAATATGGGTGATGATCATTCCTGCATTAGCTTACAGCCCTTATTGATGAATGGCGTACGTTTACCTGCAGGTGCTTTATTTTCGGTAGATTACGATGCTGAAATGCCTGAGCAATATCCGAGCTGTTCAGATTTTAAAGGACATATTATTCCTTATCGTGCTGCGCGGGGGTTCTGGTTCCTTAGATTGACGACTTTAGCGATTTCCCCTGAAAATCGGGCACGTGCTTTTAGTACACACTATGCACAACAGATTGAAAACGGTCTATATAGTCCTGGCACAACACAATTACAGCAATTGGTTGACTTAGCACAGCGTCAAGTTAGAGCATAAACGCATGTTAAATATTTGCTATTCACCACACTATTTTGCCCATACCCACACCAACAGCATGGAAAAACTCAGTGCAGTTGCAAATGCAATTTCTGAATTGGATGGTATTCAGCTTCATGCACCCAGCAGAATTGATCCCAATATTTTAAAACAACTACACGACCCAAATTATGTCGATGCCTTTTTAACAGGTACACCTGAAAAATTAGCGACATTTCAGGGATTTAAACCGTGGAATATCCAATTGCGAGATGCTGTTTTACATATTAATGCAGGGCAAATTTTAGCGGCAGAACTGGCATTTCAACATCAAATTTCAGGTAACCTTGCTCAAGGTTTTCACCATGCGATTTATGAGTTTGGTAACTCTTTTTGTACTTTTAATGGCTTAGCATTGGTTGCACAGCAGTTTCCAGAAAAACGTATTTTTGTTTTGGACTGCGATCAGCACGGTGGCAACGGCACTGCTGAATTTACCCGTCGTTTCAACAATTTATTTAATTTTAGTATTTATGGCTTAGCATTTGGTTGCCCAAGTTATGCACATTCAGAAACACGTCATATTCATAAAGATAAAGGTACTTTTTCCCAATATATCATTGCAATCCATGAAGCTTTTCAAGCTGCATTGGACTGGAAAGCAGATTTAATTATTTATCAGGCGGGAATGGACTGCCATCAGGATGATCCTTGCGGCTCTAGATGGTTTAAAACTGAATATATTCAGCATCGCGAAAGAATGGTGTTTTCATTGGCAAAAAAACACGGTATTCCACTCATGTTTGTACTTGCAGGTGGCTATCAGGCACTTGAACCCTTAGTACAATTACATGTAGAAACGATTAAAATTGCACAGCAGGTTTATTTCACAAACTAATGCTGTATTCAATAAAAAAATACCAGCTTTAAAGCTGGTATTTTTGGATTCACTTACCAAATCAATGTGCAGCTGATTAAGAAAAATCAAGTTCTTTTTCAAATGCTTTTAATTCATAACGCGCCATTGCAAGGTTAGACTTAGAACGGTCTAAAACCAAATACAAGAATAAGTTTTCGTTACTGTCCAATGGACGGATTAAGTGATATTGCTTACCTAGAGTGATAAGAATATCTTCGATGTTGTCATTTAATTGTAAAGCTTTTGCAACTTTGCGCTTTGAGCGAATAACTTCGGTGTTACCCGCTGCAGCAAGCTCCAAATCAATGCCTGTACCTTGGGTCGCCAAAGCCAAACCACTTTCGCTGTCAACTAAAGCACCTGCAACGAAACCATCAATACTTGTTAATGTATCTAAACTAATACGTGCCATTTTTTCATCTCAAGTTAAGGGTGTACACCCCATTTAAAATTACAAACCTAGTTTTTTTCGCAATTTTCCGAAGAAACTGCGTAGTTTATTCACCTGACCAGAATTTTCTTGCTTCTGTTCAATACTGAATTTTGCTGCATCCGCCTCAATTAGCTCACCCAATTTCAAAGTTTGTGCAATTGCGACAAATTTTTTCACACGCTCTAGAGAAATTCCTAGATGCTGTTGAACATCTTGTACTTTTGCACCTAAAGCAAAACAAGCTGCGATTTTTAAGTTATCTTTACGGTCTAAACTTTTTTCAAATTGTGGCCATATATTTAATTTAAAAACATGGTCAGCATCTACCTTTGGTAAATCTAAATCACCTGAATGTGAGATGGCTTGCCATAACCAAGTTCTTAAATCGTAAGGTGTTTTATCTTTAATCATCTCATGTACAAATGAATTCTTTGCATAAGTTTGATTAATAGTGTCTTTTAAACTGTACAACTCTTGATTCTGCTCAAACCAAACCCGCTCTGTTCTGGTATCAATTAATGCCAGAAAACCCGTGTGATCATACAATTGAATATAGCCATTTCGTGGTGTGAAAATTTCATTAAACACCGACTTATGATCTACTTTAGTTTGCGAATATTGTGCTGCAGAATTTCGAGCGCTATTCAACACAAAATTATCCTCAATAGGATTAACCTGACGGCCCATATAATTAAAATAACGCTGTTCTAACCATTCAACGAGCTGATTCAGACGAGTGAATGGATAAAATAATTTATCCTCAATAATACTACCTGCCTGATTAACATCTTTTACCAAACGTAAATAAGACTTCTGCTGCTGAATCACACGCTGAATATTTGGTGAATCAAAAAACATGTCATTCACAAGTAATAAATCAATTTCATTACTTGAGATATTCACCCATTGCACATTTACATCTGTTGGCACCGAAAGCAATAACTGGTTTTTCATTTGGTCTAACGTTTCTAAATTTAAACCAAAAATTGCCACATTAAATGCTTTTTTCATAACTATTTAAACCTATAGACTATTTATACAATAAGGACTGATATAACCTTATTGTTTTGCCAGTATTTACTAAATTTAAGATTGAGCTATTGAACCGTACCGGGTTTGTCGGAGACCAACTTTCTTGAGAGAATGTTCCAATGACAAAACCAAAATATACCCCTGAAATCAGAGAAAGAGCGGTTCAATTATTGATTGAATCTGAAAAAGATTATCCTTCTACTTGGGCTGCAATCACAGCTATTGCACCTAAGATTGGTTGTACTCCTGAAACATTGCGTGTTTGGTATTTAAAGCATATGGATCAACTAAATCCTGCCAAAGTACAACAGATATCTGACCAAGAAAAAATGAAGCAAATGGAACGTGAAATTAAAGAATTAAAACGTGCCAATGAAATTCTACGTAAAGCAGCCGCTTTTTTCGCCCAGGCGGAGCTCGACCGCCCACACAAATAATGGTGGATTTTATCCAGAACAATAAAGATCGGTATAGTGTTGAAGCGATTTGTAGAATTTTACCGATTGCAGCTTCAACCTATTACCGAACTTTAGATCTCGCTGACAATCCAGAACATCGAGCGAAACGAGATCTACATGATGAGTATCATGCTGAACAAATTAAACGAATTTGGAAAGAAAGTTCAGGTCGATATGGTGTGCGTAAGGTCTGGCAACAATTGAAACGTGAAGGTTATATTATCGCACGTTGTACAGTTGCTCGATTGATGCAGAAGCTAGGTATACAAGGTGTTTGGCGTGGTAAGAATAAACAAACCACCCGTAACCGAGATGACCAAAAACGGGCAGATGATTTAGTGAAACGTAATTTTAATGCTGATCATCCAAACCAACTATGGGTGGGTGACTTTAGTGTGCCGCAGCAAGCGGCGTAAGAGATGAGGGTATGGCCCCTCGCTATCGGCTTGCAGGAGCAGGTAGCAAACCACCATAAGCGGCTTGGATCAAAAGTCCCGGTCGTGAGCGTTATGGAAAAGGC
>NZ_VPDB01000012.1:0-69489 GCF_013417925.1 Acinetobacter sp. YH12218 | reverse complement strand
TGAGGTGTGTAGTCTTCACGCTCTAGAAAGCGATTTACACTATCATGCGAGATATTATAAGTCTCGGCAAGTTGTGTGCAGCTAATAGAGTTCGGTTCTGTCATGAGAAAGCCCATATAAATGGGTAATGTACAAGTTGCTGTAGAAGCATGTTTAATTCGTCTGATCACAGATACTTTATAAAGTATTTTAATACTTTTTTGAATCAGTCAATGCGTAAGTCCTATAATATTTAGTATATGAATAAAATGATTATTCTTATACGATGATCTAACATAGTTTTATGACAAAATAATGACATTTGCTATTGAAATACTTCTAGTTTCGAAGTACAACAGTAGTTCAAACCTGACCAAAATCATGGGTTTTGGCGAAACAACAACACGGAGGGGTGGAGATGTTATCAGTACATTTCAAAAAGCAATTCTTCATTAACGCTCTGAAGGCAAATAAGAACATGGTGACCTATACAAGCACCACTATTGCTCTCATGCTGACACTACTTATTCAAGGCTTAATACAAGGAAATTTAAGACCTGAATACTTTGCTTATGCGCTTATTGTCTCGGTAGCCTTTTATTTATGGGCAGTCATTGACCACAAATATCGAAAGCAAAAATCAACAGAATTTTAAGTTAGAAGATGGATGAGGCATCATCCATCTTGAAAAAAGAAAAGATGCCACCCCTACCTTCTCGATTATTCAATCCATTTTAAAAAACAATACAAATAATCCCTAAAATAACCAGAAAATCATCAGCCTTTTCTCATGAATTTTCGATTCTATTTAACTTCAAATTTTGTTTTATAAATTCTTCTACATAGCCATCGTCTGCACTTTAAAAGCTTTTAGTTCTTGATTAGCTTCCAATCTCATGCAAACCATTTCTAATTGATATTGCTTTGTTTAAAACCAAAATTTAACGATGACTCCGAAGAGCAATCCGAGTGTTGCAATTAACTCGCCTATCACCAATCCAAGCATTGCCATACTCATCATCCATTTAGGTAAATGCCATTTGCCTAAGACGTGCGGGACTTTAAATTGATTGGTGGTATCAGCTAAAAAGCCATGCAGCACATAGCTTAAAATCGAAAAACTAAAAAAGAACAAATTGATGATTACAAAGAGTAAATTGAGTGTATGTGGAAGTGCTGAAAAATAGGCCAATACCGCTAAAATAAGCGTCGCTGGGGCGTATAACAAACTGCTCCGATGTGCGATATCTACATAATAATGCGCACGTGCCAGTTCAGACTGCCTTATTTGTGCATATTTCCACACACCTGTGAGCATACCTACCCATAAATAAATCCCACTAAAAACTATCGCAATTTTTACTGCACTCGAAAGTTGAAGCATGTCCATTTTAATTTACATCCATTGTTCAATTATACGCATTATTTTTATCTGTATTTCTTTTGCAATAGTACTTGCTTCAAACCTGTTATGACATGACTTTAGAGTCATACTCTTTTCAGGTTTCTTTTTGGAACTTGTGTAAATTAGTGACATCGGAACACACCCATGAAGTTTGAATCATGTCATCATCTGAAAAACTCACGATTCATTGCCAAGACGGCTATTCACTGAGTGCGCGCTTTTATCCGCACCAGACAGAGCTCAAACAGGCTTTACCTGTGTTGATTTGTCCAGCCACAGGCATTACCAAGCAATTTTATAATAGCTATGCAACATGGTTGAGCCAACAAGGCTATGACGTTTTAGTTTTCGATTTTCGTGGTATTGGTGAGTCGCTACACAGCCCTTTAAAACAATCGACAGCAAGTATTGTGCAATGGGGGCAGCTAGATATCCCTGCGGCAATCGACGCTTTGATCAGTAAAACGCAGGCACCTAAAGTCATATTACTCGGTCATAGCGCAGGCGGACAATTATTAGGTATCGTGCCAAATTATGACAAAGTTGCCAAAGTGGTTGCTGTTTCTGGCTCTACAGGTCATGTCAAAGATCTTAAAGGTCGCACCAAGCTTTTAGCTCCTGTGATGTTTAATGTGATCTTCCCGATTGCACGCTATACCATTGGCTATGGCCCGACCAATGCGATTGGTATGGGTGAAAATTTGCCAAAAGATGTTGCTCGTGAATGGGCTGAATTTTGTAGCAAACCCGGTTATGTCATCAACGCCTTAGGCAAAACTGTTCAGCATGATTTTCATCAACAGGTGAACTGTCCGATCACTGCC
The DNA here is from genome assembly GCF_013417925.1 of Acinetobacter sp. YH12218. Lineage (NCBI taxonomy): Bacteria > Pseudomonadati > Pseudomonadota > Gammaproteobacteria > Moraxellales > Moraxellaceae > Acinetobacter > Acinetobacter sp. YH12218. The sequence goes on along the minus strand of NZ_VPDB01000012.1, from coordinate 67,281 downwards.
GTATGGAGCTCCGATGACGAAATCGCCACGGAAGCCAATGTCAAAGACTTGCTGCGCTTATACCCGAATGCTTCGACTCAAATGATTGAGTTAAAACCGAAAGAAACAGGTCATAAAGCCATCGGACATATGTTGATGTTTAAATCGTCACATCAAAATCTATGGCCGATCATTGAACAACAGTTACACGCTTAAGTTTTTGCCACTCAGTCAGTAATCCGGCTGAGTGGTCTTTTTATGGTCTGCACAAGATTCTCTACTTTTAGATTCATTCACACTGCCTGACAGCTTACATATTTTATTTTTCTATCTTTAAAACCTGTACTGAAGGTCCAAGTGTGCTTATTTTCTTCAGCCGACCATTGCAAAAAATGATATAACTATTTTTTCTCAATTATATTCTATTTTGGCATGAGTGAAGCACGACACAACCTCGACAGAATTGATCGTTTAATATTATCCGCATTAAGAGAAGATGGACGACTCACCATAGCCCAGCTTTCTGAACGTGTTGGTCTCTCCTCTTCGCCGTGTTGGACACGCTTAAAGCGTCTAGAAAATTTAAAAATTATCGACGGCTATACAGCCAACATCAATCCAAAATCGATTGGGATCAATGAATTATTCTTTATTGAAATCACATTAGAACGTCACGATGATGAAATTTTAGATCAATTTAGTGAAACTTTAGCCAATATGCCAGAAGTGGTAGAAGCACATTTAGTCACTGGCGATTATGATTATTTGGTGAAAGTTGCAGTTAAAAATGCTGAACACTATGAGCGTTTTTTACGTAAAAATTTATATTCTATGAAAGGTATACGCCATACCCGCTCTATTTTTGCGCTACGACAATTAAAATCTGCCAGCAGTGCTGACCTTATGATGATTGAGTAATGAGCCAATATAGATTTAATCTATAAGATGACTTTAAAATTTAAAGGCAATTGAGTTCAGCACTCAATTGCCCTATTTATGTGTTCTAATCTATATAGCCATCTTTTTTCAATTTTTTATCTGTCAAATACTCACGTATGACCAATGTTGCAATAATAATGATGGCTTCTAAGATCGCTACTGTGATGGTTATTTTGGTAAATACTTCGACACTGAGCAACACAAACCATAATTGAGAGATGGCTAATAAACCCCATAAAACTGAAATAATAAGTGCACTAAAGACACCGTATTTCATTTTTCTCTCTCCAAAACAACTACATAAGCTTCGCGCTTCCAAAAAAGCAGCATACGGCGGATATCTTTTTCCATCGTAATCACCGCCCAGCCTTGCTGTGCATTTTGATTTAAAAAATTGGTGAATTTAACAGGATCAACTTTTGAAGAGCCAAGCAGCAAAGATCCCAGCATACCTTCTTGATAGATAACAACTTTATATTCTTTCATCAATATAGTTCTTTATGGTTATAGTGAAATGAACAAATGTTCAGAGCAAAGTATAACGATCGGTTTTCCCTAAAACAACCAAGTTTTAACTGTCAATTTGCTCAGCATTTTTTTCAATTTTATGCTTTAATACACGCAGTATGAGATGAGCCTTATATGAGTATCACGCGAGTGATACGACTAGCCCCTAACCATGGGGCTTTTTATTGTTTTCTACTTAGCTCACATTGTTGTATTTCATTGTTCAATTCTGACAAAACGAGACTGTGAATTTCACATGTTTTCACAGGGTCCTGCTCATAAGCCGAATTAAACCATGCAGCAGCTTTTTCAAAATCTTGCTGTACGCCTAGCCCACCTAAATAAAAACTTGCTACGCTAATTTTTCCGTTCAAATCATTTGCTTCCGCAGCCTTTAAAATCCATGGATAAGCTTTTTTATAATTTGGCTTTCCATCTGTACCTCTATAATAAATCATGCCTAACCGGTGCTGATACTTTGCCAATCCTTTTTCTGCTAAAAGTACTGTAGGCTTTTCTGCAAGCAGTAGATCATTCTTTGTATAGTAATAATAGTCGGCCAATTGTTCGATATCTTCTTGCTTGCCTTTATGAGCAAATTCAATCAATAGACTTTCCAATTTTTTATCATTTCTTGGAATGAGTTCATATTTATTCATGATCAAAAGCATACGCTTTGAATCATCTAAATTTCTTTCAGCACCAATCTCAAACCATTTTGCAGCTTCTACATAATCTACGTTTACACCGACACCTTTGTAATACATCAATCCCAAATTTTGATTTGCAGAGCGGTGCCCTAAGGCAGAAGCACGCTTATACAGCGCTATGGCTTCAGGCAGATTAATCTCCACACCTTCTAGCCCCATATGTTTCAGTACAGCCAAATCATAAAGCGCCTGTTTATCGTTATTTTGTTCTTGAACGATGGTCTTTTGGACATCAATTTCAGCTGAATAGGTTATAGAAAATGGAAGTGCTGTTAATACAAATAGCATGAACAATTTGATGTAAGGTAAATGATATTTTAAAACTTTCATTGTTTATTATTCTTGATCAATAAGATGGTGAAAAATGAAATGCTAAAGCACTCTATCTAGATGCTTTAGCATTTTTTAAAGCTATATATAGTATTAACCAAAGAAGCCTATCGTTGCCTGAATGACCACAGCATTGACAATGTCTACAAAAAACGCCCCTGTCAAAGGAATAATCAAAAAGGCTTTATGTGATGGGCCATAGGTATTAGTCACTGCCTGAATATTGGCAATCGCTGTAGGCGTCGCACCGAGGTTTACGCCGCACTGCCCTGCACAAAGTACTGCTTCATCATAGCTTTTTCCCATGATCCTAAAAGTTACAAAGTACAGATACAGTGCTAAAACGAGGGTTTGTACCATTAAAATAATCACCAGTGGGCCTGCAAGATCTGCCAATAACCAGAGCTGCAATGACATCAGCGCCATCGATAAAAACAGCGCCAATGATGCATTACCAAAGACATCGATACAGCGATCAAACATTTCAATTTTAAAGCCAAGTTCAAGGGTGTTTCTTAAAAATACACCGCAAGCCAATGCCCAAACGAATGTTGGCAACTCAAACCACTGTCCGCGAGCGAAGTCCGTCATGAAGTAGGCAAAACTGATACAGACGGCAAACATCCCCATCGTTTTGACGGCATCATCTGCGGTAATTAAACGAGTTTTTTCAGGATATTCGAAAGGCGCCGTTTCAGATGCAGGCGGTGCTTCATTACGTCCTGTTGTCGGTACAAGTTCTTCTGCCAACTGAAAACGGCGGATGAGGAATTTCGCCACTGGCCCGCCCATCATGCCGCCAATGACCAAGCCGAAGGTTGCACTTGCCATACCGAGTAAGCACCTTGTATACCATGATCTTGTTCAAAGACTGTACCCCATGCGCCTGCTGTACCGTGACCACCTGTAAGTGTTACGGAACCTGTAATTAAGCCGATGAGCAGATCTAATCCTAAAATTTTGGCTAAACTGATGCCAACGATGTTTTGCAGTATGACAAATATAATGACACAGCCTAAAAACAGCACTAACGCCTTGCCACCCTCTTTGAGTTTTCCAAGACTTGCGCTCAAACCCACAGATGTAAAGAACATCAGCATGAATATTTGCTGGATTTTGGCATCAAAATTTACAGTGATATTAAAGTTTTTAAATAATATAAATGTAATAACCGCAGCGACCAAACCGCCTGCTACAGGTTCAAGAATGTTGTATTTTTTCAGGATGGAAATTTTGTGTACGAAGAAATAACCGATAAATAAAACCAAAACCGCCACGACAATTGTCAAAAAAGCATCTAGCTCATAATTCATAATTTAATCTTAAGTGCTCAATTTTATTTACCTTTTTACATAATCATTGGAGTTTTTTCAGCTAGAAAAATGTAAATAAGCTATTTACCCCCCTTCTTCTACTACACATTTTTGAAGTCTAATAAGTGAAATAAATAAAAATGCTCAGCGTATGTGATGTGCTAAGCATTGGTCGTTTATGACTGAAAAACAGGAATTTTGAGACATTATTTGATATCGAATACCCAGTTATGCGCCTCTTTATCACTGGTGGTTTCACAGACATAGTAATCTTGATCCCAAGCATCTTGGTTAAAGATTTCTTTTTTGTGGTAAGTCACCTGTTTGCCATTTTCGACGCAGACAAAGCTTTCACCTTGGTCTTTGACTTGGGTTCCGTTGAGGAAGCCACCAATACAGAGGAATCGGGATTGTTTGGGCACTGATCTATGCTACTGTAAAATAATATTAGTTGTGATTAAACGTTGTATTCTTAGAACTGTAAATAACATTTATAAATAAAAGCCTCCAATTAAGAGGCGATTATTTCTATTTTTGACAGTTATTCAAACTATTTTCTATATAGCTTTTTTCTAATTGTCCTTGTTTAAAGGATTTTAATAACCGTTCCAACCTCACTCTATTCCCAGGATAAGAGCAATACAATTTTTGCACATCATTTATTTTACTCAAAGAAGTAAGTTTACTTAAAGAATCTACGGCACCTTGCTCAACCCTAGCCCAATTTACATTTAGTTTTTTCAAATCATACTTATTGTTATGTACTGTATATAGAATATGATAATAATGAAAATCTTTTTCTGCAGGATTCATTTCCTGTATATCATTAATAATCATTTGAATAGCATCATAATTTTCTCCAAACCACTTTTTCTCAAAACTTTCCATAAATGTATTATAAATAACTCTCTGTTTTGGATATTTTACAATTCCATCTTGATAAGCTCTTAGATAATTTTCTTCAAAACCTAAATCACGTAGCGTCATTAAAAGAATGTAGTAATAAAAAGGATCTTTTGATGCAACATCATAATTTTCCATTAGAAAATTTAAATTCTGCATTGATTTATCAGCAAAATATTGCATATTATTTTGCGATACCTGTGAACTATAACTTCCCCCTCTAACACTCCAAGCCTGTTGCCTAACCCACATTGCATAATAAATATAACCTAATGGTGATTCTGGTTCAGCTTTGATCCATTTCTGTCCTTGAGCAATATTCTCTTTGTAATAATTTGAAGATGTTACACGATGCTTATTTACGATTCTAAGAAAAGAATCTAAATAACTTGTGTGTTTAAATTTACCATCAAAATTATATTCTTCGCTATTTAAGAGTTGATTGGCGTTAGTTGAGATTTCTTTGAATTTTTTTGCTTGGATCAAATCTTCAATGTCAGATTGTACTTCTGAGTTTGTTCGATATGCATTTTCATCAACTAACTTAATATTTGCTAGCTTTGTAAAAGATACCTCAGCAAAAATATTTGATGAACAAAGTGTTAATAGTATAAGTGTAATGTTTTTTAGTTTCATATGTCTAATTTCTAAAATATTATTTTGCTATTTCTATTGCAATTTTATATAAAGAAAATCCCACATGACGTGGGATTTTCTTATTAACTACTTAATCAATTAAGACAATTGAGCAGCAGCAATTTTCTTAGTATCAACGTCTTTAGCAGCGTCAGTATAGTCGCCCATTTTGTCGAAGCTTAAGTATTGGTAGATGTCGGCAGACATGCTATCAATTTGAGCTGCGTATTCTTGGTACTCAGCTGGAGTTGGTAATTTACCAAGTACAGCAGCAACAGAAGCAAGCTCAGCAGAAGCTAAGTAAACGTTCGCACCTTGACCTAGACGGTTCGGGAAGTTACGAGTAGAAGTCGATACACAAGTAGTGTTCGGAGCTACACGTGCTTGGTTACCCATACATAATGAACAACCTGGCATTTCTGTACGAGCGCCAGCTTTACCATAGATGTTATAGAAACCTTCTTCCATCAATTGACGTTCGTCCATACGAGTTGGAGGAGCCAACCATAGACGAGTAGATAAAGAACCACCAGGAACTTTGTCTAGAAGTTTACCAGCCGCACGGAAGTGACCAATGTTAGTCATACATGAACCAACGAATACTTCGTCAATTTTTGTACCAGCAACGTCAGAAAGCAATTTAGCGTCATCTGGGTCGTTCGGGCAGCAAAGAACTGGTTCAGTAATTGTAGAAAGGTCAATTTCATACACTTTAGTGTATTCAGCATCTGGATCTGCTTTGATTAGGCTTGGGTTCGCTAACCATTTCTCCATGTTTTCTACACGGCGCGCCATAGTACGAGCATCGCCATAACCTTCAGAAATCATCCATTTCAACATAGTAATGTTTGATTTAAGGTATTCAGCAACTTTCTCTTCAGAAAGTGTGATAGAACAACCAGCAGCAGAACGTTCAGCAGATGCGTCAGAAAGTTCGAACGCTTGCTCAACAGTAAGGTCAGTTTCCATTTCTGTAAGGTCGATCTCAAGGATACGGCCAGAGAAGATGTTTTTCTTACCTTTTTTCTCTACAGTTAAGTCACCTTGTTGGATCGCAACGTAAGGAATCGCATGTACTAGGTCACGTAGAGTGATACCAGGTTGCATTTTACCTTTGAACTTAACAAGAACAGACTCAGGCATGTCTAGTGGCATAACACCAGTTGCAGCAGCGAACGCTACAAGACCAGAACCCGCTGGGAAAGAAATACCAATTGGGAAACGAGTATGTGAGTCACCACCAGTACCAACTGTATCTGGAAGAAGCATACGGTTTAACCAAGAGTGGATAATACCGTCGCCTGGACGTAGAGAAACACCACCACGGTTCATAATGAAATCAGGAAGCGTGTGCTGCATTTGAACGTCAACTGGTTTTGGATACGCAGCTGTATGACAGAAAGATTGCATAACTAGGTCAGCAGAGAAGCCTAGGCAAGCAAGATCTTTAAGTTCGTCACGAGTCATTGGACCTGTTGTATCTTGAGAACCAACAGTAGTCATCTTAGGTTCACAGTAAGTACCTGGAAGTACACCTTGACCTTCAGGAAGACCACAAGCGCGACCAACCATTTTTTGAGCTTGAGTGAAGCCTTTACCAGTAGCTGCAGGTTGAACTGGAGTACGGAATAAAGTTGAAGGTGCAAGACCAAGAGCTTCACGAGCTTTAGTTGTTAAACCACGACCAACGATAAGGTTGATACGGCCACCAGCACGTACTTCATCTAAAAGAACTGGAGTTTTAAGTTCAGATTCAGCGATTTGAACGCCGTCTTTGAACGCAGTTACTTTAGCAGCAGCGTGGTCGATTTTAAGCGTGATTTCGTCGCCCATGTTCATGTTTTGAACATCGATTTCTACTGGCAATGCACCAGCATCTTCCATAGTGTTGAAGAAAATCGGAGCGATTTTAGAACCTAAGCAATAACCACCGTCTTTTTTGTTCGGAATGTGAGCAATTTCGTCACCAAAGAACCAAAGTACAGAGTTAGTTGCTGACTTACGAGAAGAACCAGTACCAACAACGTCACCTACGTAAGCAACTTGGTTGCCTTTCGCGATAAGCTCTTTGATTTGGCTAAGTGGACCAACTTCGCCAGGAACTTCTGGATTGATACCGTCACGTACGTTTTTAAGCATTGCGTTAGCATGTAACGGAATGTCTGGACGGCTCCACGCGTCTTGTGCAGGTGACAAGTCGTCTGTGTTCGTTTCGCCAGTTACTTTGAAAACTGTAAGTTTGATTTCTTCAGGAACGTCTTTACGGCTAGTGAACCATTCAGCATCTGCCCAAGATTGCATAACTGCTTGTGCATTCGCATTGCCCGCTTTTGCTTTATCAGCAACGTCGTGGAAGGCATCAAATACAAGAAGAGTTTTCTTAAGTGCGTCAGCAGCTAATTCACCAAGCTCTGCATCATCAAGAAGTGCAACTAAAGGAGCAACGTTATAACCACCAAGCATAGTACCTAGTAGGTAAACCGCACGTTCTTTAGTTACTAGTGGAGAAGTCGCTTCACCTTTTGCCAAAGCAGCTAAGAAAGCAGCTTTAACGTATGCAGCTTGGTCAACACCCGCTGGAACACGGTTTTCTAGTAAATCAACTAAAAATGCTTCTTCGCCAGCTGGTGGGTTTTTTAATAATTCAACTAATACAGCTGTTTGAGCATCGTCAAGTGGCTTCGGTGGGACTCCGAGTGCGGCACGTTCTTCAACGTGTTGGCGGTAAGCTTCTAGCACGGTGTTATTCCTCTTTTTTAAAAAATTATTTACGCATTCCTGCTTTAAATAAAGCTACGCAAATAATATGGACTGCTAAATTTTACTAAAATTCCAGTTAAAAGTTAATGCACTACAAGTGTTTCTTCGTGATGCCCGTTATTTTATAAATAAATGATCCTCATATCGTTTATACATTAAGCAAAATCAATACTTAGAACACGCTTTTCTTGCGCATATTAACTTTTGACTAAAATTAACCATCAAAAAAAGGCAACTAAATGTTGCCTGTTTTTATCAGTATTGGATATTCCACCTTAGTGTACAGTGGTTGCAGTGATATATTGCTGAAGTTCTGCTCGATCGCCTGTAAATCTGAGGCACCATTCGTCCTGACATGTGGTTTGATGTTGATTACTTGCAAAGCTGATATCGACCAAATAACGCTGAGAAAATTCATCTATTTTTTGGCGTAATGTGACTTTATCTCCAATGCTGAGCACGTAGTTCCCACCACCGATAATTGCTACGCCTTGTTCATCTTCTAGGAGTAGATCTGAGTGATGCATATAACCTATAACGTCCATATTCTGCTCCTCTACTGTTTTTTATTCTCCATTTCATTATTCATTAAAAAGATTTGCTTTTCTATATTTATGATTTAGCAAGTTGTCACAATTTGTATTCCGCTATGCTTAGGCTATTTTAAGTCTTTAAGCATCTTATACTCAAAAGTAACCCGAAGATAAATATGCATTCGCAAAATAAGCATGAACTCAATCATATGGCTAAACAACGGATAGTTACCCAGTTGTAACTACTCACTGATGAATACAGCCTTTAGGTTTTGCTTTACGCGCTTTCTCGCATAAAAAACCGTTCCTTAGAACGGTTTATAATCTGGCATTTCAGTATGCGGTGTTGCGATACATTTTTCAGTAAACTCAGCACGAATTTTTTCACGTGCTTTTTCAACATCAGTATTAATCTCAGCTTGCGGCAAGGCATAAACTTCATCAATGATGTTCAGGATAAATCCTTTGGTGGTTTCATCCTCAATTTTGTTGGCATGCTCAACTGCTTTGTCTTTTTCAATTGCATTTTGACGATCTAACATAATCGTACGTGCAGCATTACCTACACTGCGGCAGTAACCCTGCCACTGCTCTTCAGGGGTTAATGGTTTTTTTTCAGCACAGCCGACCAAAGCCACCATAACGGATAAAGCAAATAACTTTTTCATGAACTTCTCCTTACGAGGGGCAATATAAAAGATCGTAATGGATTTGTCATTTAAATTAGTCGTAGCCGAACAAACAAAAAAAGCCCTTTCGGGCCTTTTTTATGCGTTTGAATTAACCGCAAGTTGCTTGAATAATCTTTTGATTGATTGGATTTACGGTGACGGTGACGCGCTCTACACGATAATCCATTGTTATTGGCTGCCCAGGTTTTACTAAACGGACAATTTGAGCTTGGCTAATCACCTTGATCTGATCTTCAGTCAATTTTGCTTGACCAATCAGCGTCTTAGCCTTATCAGCTACACATTCAGTTTGGCTACTACGGAATAATACCCACTCTTCAACCACTTGTCCGTTTGGCAGATGGCAATACCCGACCTGACCATTTGCTTCATCACGAATTTCAAGTTTACCTTTTTGCTCGACACAATATTGGCTGGCTGGATTTGCCATACCAATTTTTTCTGGTGTCGTTTCAGTTTGTTGTGTTGTACTACAACCCGCCATAAGTGCTGTCAGTGCAACTAAAATCCATATATTTTTCATCATGTCTATTTCTGAATATAAAAATTTAACTTATCAAGTTTGTGGTAAATAAACGAGTTGTTTATTGCAGTTTTTAGCTGTCATTCCACGTTCTGTAATTAGGCAGCAATGTGCCCTATGTTCAAAATACAGAACGTCATTTTCTTTGAACTGATGATGATTTTTGCAATATTTAAAACGACTAAACTTGTCGCAGCTTTGATTTTAAAGGTTTTATAAATTTGAAAAATGACCTGCTCAACGCGTATGCTAAAAAAGTACTTTTCTTCAAACACGCCACGTTGCGTAGGAGCAAAATATGTCAAAAAAACTGCCGATTTATTTTTCGGACGAAGCTTGGTCGTCTTTGCAACAGCTCATGGGCGCAGATGGCAAACCCAGTCCCACCATCAATGCCCTGCTTGAAAGGCAATCTCAAGAACTATCTATGGATCCATTTTTGGATTCTTCGCTCAATGTTCAGCCTGTTCAGAAAAATACCCGTATTGAACTTCCCGTTGCCTTGGAACGTATTCCTGCTGGCCCAGCTTTCGCCAATAAAGATGTTTTTGAAAAAGTCTTAGACCTAAATGATTATTTGGTAATTAACCCGCTCGCTACATTTATTGCGCATGTCGATAGCGAGTCTTTACTCAATGCCGGCTTTGAAATTAATGATACTTTTTTAGTCGATCGTAGCTTAGAAGCCAAACATGGCGATATCGTGGTTGCACTGATTGATAATCGTGAAATCACCTTAAAGCGATTGATGATCACCGCAAAAATGTCAAAAGAAGAAATTGCCGACATTTTTGGTGACCCCAATAAAGTCTTACCCAAAATTTGGCTAAAAGCAGAAAATCCAGCCTATGCGCATATTATCCCTTCAGATAGCGAATCTATCGTTGTTCAGGGTGTCGTGACTTTTAATTTAAAGCAATTTTATAAGCGCTCATCACACACCTAAACACAAGAATTCACCATGAAAGCTGCAAATAAAATATTTGCGTTAGTTGACCTTAACAACTGCTACGTCAGTTGTGAGCGTGTCTTTAACCCAAAGCTCAATAATGTCCCTGTCGTCGTGCTGTCCAATAACGATGGCTGTGTTGTATCTCGAAGTCAGGAAGCCAAAGACCTCGGGATTAAAATGGCTGTGCCAGTCTATCAAATTCAGGATTTAATCCAACAGCATCATGTTCAGGTGTTGTCGAGTAACTATGCTCTCTACACCGAAATGTCTAATCGATTTATGAATATTTTAGGCCTGTATGTCGGCCCCGAAGACCGTGAAGTTTACTCGATCGATGAATGTTTTTTAGATTTCACTGCCTATCAAGAACTGTTTGATTTGAGCCTATATGCTAAAGAAATACGAGATACGATCCTAAAATGGCTAGGTTTAACCTGCTGTGTCGGGATTGGTCGCTCTAAAACGGAAGCCAAAATGGCCAACCATTTTGCCAAAAAAAATGCTTATTTGAACGGTGTGTGCAATTTAGTTGAAATGGACCCTTGTTCCTCAGAACAACTCCTTGCGCAGACACCAGTCAATGAAGTTTGGGGCGTCGGTCGGAATCATACAAAAGCCCTGAATCAGCTTGGCATTCATTATGTTTTAGATCTAATCAATGCACAGCCTAAAGATATTCGAAAAAAATTTAGTGTGGTGATGGAAAAAACCGTCTTGGAACTGCAAGGTCTATCTTGTCTGTCTATTGAAGAAGAAGCGCCGAGCAAACAGCAAATTATCAGTAGTCGTTCCTATGGTCAGCCTGTCTACGAACTGGAAGATATTAAGGCCTCTATTCGTGTATATATCGCGCGAGCCGTCACACGTTTAAGAGCAGATCATTCTCTATGTCGTATGGTGGGAGTTTTTATTCAAACGAGTCGCTTTAATTCTGCTGAAAAATACGCACCTTATCTGGCCATTACACTGAATGAGCATACCGATGACTTAATTAGTATCACCCAAGCAGCAACGCGTGCCGTCGAAAAAATCTTTAAAGCAGGATTTAAATATAAAAAAGCCGGTGTGGTGTTATTAGAAATCATTCCAAAACAAAACTTTACCCCAGATTTGTTTTGCGATATGGCGTTAAGACAAAGCCGTTTGAAACTGTCCGACACCATCGACGATATTCAAAAAAAATTTGGGCATCATTTTGTCTCGATCGGCTTAGCGCAGGACGATGCTGCAACATGGCGGATGAAAAAAAATCTGTGTTCCCCCGCTTACCTGAGTAATTGGAACGAACTGCTCCGTGTGAAATAAAACGTTTGATTGAAACGCTATGTTGTAGCGCCGCTTAGTCCTTCTATTGTTTTAACCGAAATGATCATTTGCAATTGCTGAATATTTATTTAGTATTTAAATGAATATTCATTTTTATATTCTCCTATTTTAAATTATGTCTGATGTTCAATTAACGCTGAGCGAATATCTATCTGCGGTCAAAGAAGTCATTCAATTGGCTTTTGATGATGCCGTGTGGGTCAAAGCCGAGATTCGAAATTTAAACATCAAAGGTGGACATTACTATTTAGAATTGGCTGAAAAAGAACAAGAAAGTGATAGAGTCATTGCCAGTTGTAAGGCCACAATTTGGAAATTTACTGCAAATAAAGTTGTCGGAAAATTTGAACGTGAAAGCGGCATTGAGCTCAGTCGTGACTTAAATGTCTTGGTTAAAGTGCGTGCCAAATTTGACCCGCAGTATGGTTTTTCGGTCAATATCGAAGAAATTGATTCGAGTTTTACTTTGGGTGATCTGGCTCGACGTTATCAACAAATTTTAGAGAAACTCACCAGCGAAGGTCTGATTCATAAAAATCGAAACTTGCCTGCGCCATTTGATATTCAGCATGTCTTGGTTATCGCACCTGAAAATGCAGCAGGCTTGGGTGACTTTAAAAAAGATGCAGATGCGTTACAACATGCTGGCGTGTGTGAATTTGTCTATCATGCTGCAACCTTTCAAGGGAATACCGCAGCACAAAGTATCCGAGATGCTTTAGCACTGGGTTTAAGACAATGGGCCAATGACTTTCAAACTGCGCCAGATTTGATCGTGATTATTCGTGGTGGCGGTGCTGTTAACGATCTTGCTTATCTGAATGATTATGATTTGGCTGCACTTTTATCTAAGCGTAGCGTGCCAATTTGGGTCGGTATCGGCCATGAAAAAGACCGCACGATCTTAGATGAAGTTGCACATCGCTCTTTCGACACCCCGAGTAAAGTGATTGGGGGGATTCGTAATCATATTGTTGAGCGAACACAAGAAGTTTTAGAGGCCTTACAAAGCATTCAACTGCGCTCTCAACATCAAATTGCTCTGTATCAAAGTCAAAATGATCAGTTGCTACAGGTCATAAAGACCTTGGCTCAAAGTCAAATCAATGACTCAACTCGGCTCTTACAGCAATACCAAGATAACACTGCTTATTTTGCTCAGTTACAACTTAAAACAGCTGCACAGAATATTGAAATACTCATGCGTGAGACTTTGCTGCAAAACCCTGCACATGTGCTCTCCAAAGGTTATGCCATCGTCCGGCAGCAAGGTCACGCCATTCGTGCAACGAAAAATCTTCAGCCTTCAACGCATTCACCGATTGAAATTGAAATGCAAGACGGTGTCATCACGGCTGACATTCAACATATACAGGTAAAAAATCATGACGACTGATACACTAAGTTTTAAAGAAGGCTATGAAGTTTTAAAACGTAATGCTGAATTACTCGAATCTCAGCAAGAACCCGACATTGATAATCTTATGAAAATCGTTGAAGAGTCGATGCAAGCCTATAAAGCCTGTAAGTCTCGTGTTGAAGCGGTACAACAGGCACTGAATGATACGTTTAAAGATTGATTTCTCAGCTCATCATTTGTATAAAAAACGCAGCCTAAGCTGCGTTTTTTATACTCAAATTTTGACTTCTCTTAGAAGCGCCAATTATAGAACAAGTCGATTGCTCGTTCTAAAGACTGACTCGCTTCCAAGTACAAACGTTGATTCATTTGATAACGTAAGGTCAGTTTATTCACTGGTGTAAATACTCCGACGCCATAACGAATGAATAAGTCAGGTGTGATATAACCCGTCACAGAAACCTGAGTATCATCCCCTGTTCCTTGAGCATCCAATGCCAAACCACTCAAACCAAATGTACGACCAATTTGATTGGTCAATGCACGTGTACCACCCAAGCCCATACTAATACCGGCTGCAGCAATCGTATTGTTCACATCAGAACGGAAACCTTCCGCCTGACTTAAACCTGAACTTCCTTCATTGATACGACCTGTAATTAAGGCATTTAAGGCTTCTTGTTCAGACAGACCTGCATCGTTATACACCTGAATTGCAGGACTTGATGCTGTACCCGTCACACGAACACCAACGGTACTGCCTTGTACGGCTTTATTGGCATCAATATCTAAAGTTGGGTTCGCCAATGGTCCATTGAAACGGGCAATCGCACGGTTCAAGTCAAGACTTTGACCATAAGCTTCGATTTTCACACGCTGAGAAACACCGATTGCACCATTGGCACGCATTGCTGTTTCTAAACCACGTTGTGTCAAATTCAAACGACCAATCAACGGAATTCGGCTATCAAAACCTTGGAAAATCACTTGATTACCAATATTTACCTGTACGTCAGCGCGAATATCCCAAGGACGTGCCGATTTTAAGATCTCAAGTTGGTTATCACCTTCATGTACCACACGTACATCTGAAGATACCCCAACCACTGTTGCAGAAGATTCCGGCATCGAAATCAATGCACGCGGCACATCAATTTTACCTTTTAAGGTTAATTTCTTACTGAAAGGCAGCACATCTAAAGATAAATCAGGCGTTACAACAGCGGTGATCAATGGCGCTTGACGGACTAACATTTCATTACCCGTTAAATTCAACTGGATACGTGGATCATTTTTCCAGTCAATATTTCCGGTTAATTTGCCCACACCACGCCCACTGTTAAATGCACCATCAATCGTCGCATGGTTTTGACGTACAGCAGAATACAACTGAATATTGGTCAAGTTCACAGGCAATGAAATCATGCTAATCGAGCCATTTTTCACTCGAATCTCACCATCCATTAAAGGCTGTGACAATGTTCCGCTAATTTTTGCCGCATAAGACAACGTACCGCCCATTGAACGGACATCTTGTATAAATGGTTTTAAGATTTTCAATTGAACTTGGTTAAAGGCTACTTCACCACGGATCGGTTTATTGGCTTTATACGGATCAATAATAATATTGGCATAACCTGTACCAATATCAGGAGCTTTGGTATCGAGTCGAATCTGTAACCCTTCAGCGACACTTTTCGCAATCAAACCTACTTCGTCATATTTTAAAGTGGATGCTAAATACTGTGGATCTTCAGCTGCTAAACCAAGTAAACCGTCACGAGTCACTAAACGTGCATCAATTTTAGGTTTTGCACCTTTCGCCCAAGACGCTTTTGCATAACCATTCACTTTACCCGTAATCGCCAGGCCTTCAGGCATAAATGCTGCAAAATCATTTAAGTCTAGGTTCTTTGTCACAAAGGATACATTGCCGCGGTTTTTATTCACACGAATCGGCTGATCAAAACATAATTCACTTTGCTGGCTCATCCAACAATGTGCGCCAACAAATAAGTCAGACTGTGCAGTGTTGTAAATAATCGATGCATTTTGACGCTGCACAAGACGGGTACGTAAGGAGTCAAAATCGCCTTTTTGAATCTGACCAAGCCAATTATTTTGTGCGTTAAAACCACCAGCTAACTGCACATAAAATTTTGATAATTTATTTTCAGCACTGACTTTTAATAAATGCGCATTACGTGTACCGGCCAGTGAAATTTGACCTTTCACAATCTCACGGTTGTTACTACGTAAATTATCCATCGTTGCCGTTAATAAACTTGGTGAAGTCGCAGAAGTTGGCAACTCGCCTTGCACCCGTATTTTTTTCACACTGAATAAATTATTAAAAGCAAAATCATCTATTGCGATATTGGCAGATGCTTGCAGTCGTGGTTGTGCTTGAACATTTAAGTAGCCATAAGCACGTCCACGTAGGCCTGCATAAATTTCATATAATGCCGGTGCATTAATTTTCAATTGTAAATTTTGTGCATTACCTGTGGCTTGAATTTGGTTATTGGCATAAGCCAACAGTAAATTATTCGCTTCAAACTGTTTTGGCATAAAGCCGGATTGATTTGAATTAATCACCATCGCCAAGTTACCTTGACCACGGACAGGTTTGTTATTGATCATACCTGCCAAATTCAGACGTTCAATTTGAATACGTTTTAGCGTATCTGACCACACACCACTGGTTTTTAAATTTCCAGATAATTCACCCCGTACATTTGAGGCAAAGTAATGCGGCTTAAAATGCACCAGTGATGCATTAATATCCCAACCAATGGCTTTTTGTAGTAAAACTTGTCCATTGGCAGAAATTTTACCTGCCACGCCATCATGACGCAGCTCGGCTATTTTAATTAATTCAGGTGTGCCAGATACTTTGAAAATCAAACTGCCTTTACTTGCGGCAACTTGGCTTGCATTGAGGCCACCATCATAATTCACAGCAAAAGCTTTAAAGCCTCCACCTTGTTTCTCATCATGGAAAGTCAGCGCAGCAGTAGATTTACCTGTTAAATGAACCGTTTCATTTTGCTGTGCTAGTCGGCCTAACAAATCAATATTATTCAGCTGAATAATCTGTTGATTTGGTTTTGCATAACCATTGGCTTTTAATGACCCTGTAATTTGATCGACAGGCGCAGCAGCTACGATGGTTTGCGGATTGAACTGCTGTGCTTGTACATTGGCTTGCCATTTCAGCATACGTTTTTGATCAGGCAATTCTACAACTGCATTACCTTTGAGCTGACCTTTGTCGGCCACATAACTAAAGGCAGGGACATTGAGATTGTTATTTTTCAGATTCAGTTTGGCTTGATATTGTCCAGCAGGCAGAGCACCTTTTTCATGTCTTGACACGGTGGTCGCCACATTAATGTTTTGCTGACCTTCTGTAAGTGCCAATTGCACATTGCCCGAATCACTACTCAACCATCCAACATATGGCACTGCACGGTCTATATTTTTCCAAGACACATCCATCAGCATCGGCTGAGCTTTATTATTTTTAGCAGGCGCTTGATCAAGTTTTAAATTCCAAGTTTCATATTGGTCAAAATCCACCAACGCCGTCAGGTGCATACCTTTTTCAAGGGTCCCTTTAGACGCAATCTTACTGTTTAAATTTACAGGTAGAAAATCTTGAACCACTTGCGGGATCAGCTTATGTTTTGGATTAATTTTATCTAAACGACCGCTTACATCCCAAGTGACCTGATCTTTCCAACTCACCACGCCACCCAAATTGACAGCGCCGCCCATCACTTGACCATTTAGGTTAGTAATATCAAGTTGGTTGACCAAGTCCGTACTCATGAGCGCAGTATATTTACCTTCAGGGATATTGGCACCGCTCAGGTCCGTGTCTAAATCTAAATTAAGACGCTGAATATCCCCTTTGAATTTTGCCAGACCATTTTTAGCAAAAAGCTTTTGCTCCGTCAGTAAAGGTAAATGATAGTTTTTAAATTTGAGTGCACCAAACATCGGGACATGTGGACGCATCGGATGGACCACAGCCCAACCAGTTAGAAGATCTGGGGTATGGGTTGCTACACCGGCTTGTATCGTATCCAACGATCCTTTAGCCACCACTTGAATATCATGAATATTCAGACTTTCACGTAGTGAAGGTAAATTGACAATGCCCACAGCATTTAGCGGATATTTGCCTTCAAATTTCATATTTCCCGAAGCTTGACGCACAGATAAATAGCCCATATCCATACGGGTATCTTCGAATTTTAATTCCGTCCCTGACCAAAGCGCTTCATTTAATTCAATGTCATAAAAATCCACACCTGAACTATGGGTTTTAATCAGCATATGATCTAGATCTGCATGATCGACACGAAGTACGAACGGCAGACGGATTTCACTAAATGCAAAAGGTTTATCGCTAGGTGGGGTCTTGGTAATAATTTGCAGATTTTTAACATCTGCTTTATTTAAATGAATTTCTTTATTAATAATGGCGCGCCAACCGAGTGTAATATCGGCACGGTCAATTTTTACATCGACAGGTTTTAGCGTAACGAGGACATTTCGTAAAATAATGCCCCGCCACAGGTTACCACCTTCATATTCATAGTGAATGATTTGCTGACGTTCCAGAACACGGTCAAGTAAAAACTTACTGCCTTTGTCTGTAGAGAACATAACTGCTAATGCAGCCACCAAAAAGATAAGCACGAACACGAAGGTCAAAATGACACTTCGAAGAATACGACGCTTCTTCGGCAGTTGCTCTACCGGCGTTTCGTTTTCTGGTTCTTGCTGTTCTTGTTCAGTCATAAAAAACACATCACCTAAAAATTATAATTGTGAACCAATAAAGAAATGTAAACGAATTGGTTTGCTGTCGTCAGAAAGTCCAGTAGCGACATCTAAACGAATTGGGCCAATTGGAGAAGCCCAACGAATCCCCACACCTGCGCTATATGCAGTCGGTGTATTAAAGTCTTTATCGTACGCATTACCAAAGTCACTAAAGACCGCAGCACGCCAGCCTTCTTTAAATTGGTAGTTATATTCTAATGAACCCGTTGCCAAGACTTGACCACCAATTTTATAGCCATTTTCTTCGGCCGCTAAACTCTTATAGTCAAAGCCGCGAATGGTTTGGTCACCACCGGTAAAGTAGCGTAAGTTATAAGGAACTTTATCAAAGTTCTCTGTCAGAATATAACCTAAATCACTGCGCCCAACGACTTGGTGATTATCATTTTCACCCAACGAATAAATAAAGCGCCAGCCCGCATTCAAGATCGCCATATCAGCATCTGAAAGTAAGCTTTCACTTCCGACTTCAACTTTATAGGTTTGCTTGATCCCTTTACTCGGATTCACACGTTTATCAGAGTCGGTTCGAGAAATTTCATAGCCAAACATCAAGGACTGTTGTTCATTGTTGGTATTCACCAAGAATGCATCTGGAATGTCATCACTAGGATTAAGTCCGTCATCAGTAATACGGTCCAAACGATAACGTAAACCAAAGGTATGCTGCCAACTACCACGGGGGTTTTTAATAATCCGGTCCACACCCGCTACAGCAGATTCAATGGAAAGATTAACACCTTGACCGACATCATCACGTTCTTCACGTTCATAACCACCGACTAAGCTGACATAGTCATTTAATGGGTGGTTATATGGAATGTTATAGCGTCCATCAATCGATTGACGGATTTTGGATACTTCCATGTTGGCGTCAAAAGAATGACCGCGTTTATTCACGATGGCACGGCGATACTGGCCACGAACACGTGTGCCTGTATCAGTACCAAAACCTGCACCAATTTCTGCACTATTCAGCTTGTCTGCATTCAGTGTCACGATCACAGGGACTTTTTTATCTTCGCGTGCTTGCGCTTTTAAGCGATCTTGTTCTGCTTGTTTGGCATCTTGCGTATCTTGCAAACTGCGTAATTTAGAGGATTGCTCTGCATCATTCACCCCCGCAAATTGGTCTTCATCAACCACTTTTTGCGTGACTTCTTTATTCGACATCACTTCAGTTTTATCTTTCACCACTTGTGAACTTTCAGACAACTGATTTTGATCAACCAAGGTCTGAATATCTGGTGGCAGTTCAAGCGGCTTTTCAATCGGGTCTGGTCGAATCGCATCAACCAAGGTGTAGTTAAAATAGCGCGAGTTGGTCAGGTTATTGGCCAAACCATTCACACGCCAGAAAGTATAGTCAGCACCGTCTTTCCACGTCACCAAGCTTTCTAAAATATCGCGATCCAATGGAAACTCTGCATTCGGATCACTCATTCTAAATTCGACTTCGCCCAGCTTATAACGCTCGCCCGTTTCAAAGCGCAAATTGATATCGGCTGTATTTTGTGGTTGCGCCACTCTTACATCGTGCAAACGCCAGTACGAGTCGAAATAACCGTTATTGGTCGCTGCATCATTAATTCGGCCTTTCGTGGTTTCGTATTTACCATGATTAAGAATGTCACCTTCTTCCTGATCTGGTAATACACCAATCACCTGAAACTGAGCTTGGTTCGCCCCAGCCCCAGAAAATTCAACATTCTGTTTTTCAATTTGCACAGGCGTATTTGGTGTAACCAATACACGAACTTTGCTGTCAGACACTTTTTCAAATTTGAATTCAGATTGATAGAAACCCACGGCTTGCGCGGCTTGATTGGACAAGCTACGTAATTGAGGCAAAGCTGATGGAAAATCACTAAAGGATTCTTGAGTAAAACTTGAAAGCTTGCCTTTAATATTGGCTTTGAGATCTTCCAGTGCCGCACCGTAGGCTTTACTCGACGTTTGACTGGTATTATGTGCTGATGTAATTTCAACATCCGCACTAATTCGTGGCACTTTTGCCGTGTTCATCTGACGTGGCGGACGTACTTTATATAATAAGCGCTTGAAAATACCCGGCTCTGCATCATCCTCAACTGTTGGGTTATGCAGCTCTTGCAGAGTATTGGCATTTTCATTTCGTGTCGCGGTAATTTCATTATCCGAACGAATTTCACCCATGAGCTGATCAATATTGACTGGCGCTTGGTTAATTTCCGTTAACTCTTTTTGGGTAATATCTGCAACAGCAACTTCTGTTTGCTGTGTTGCACGGTACTCCTGCGCTTGACGTTTGGCTTCTTCAGCAACTTGGAAGATTTCATTCGCCATGTTTTGATCAACAGGTGTCACGGGTAAGTTTTCTAAATCTTCAAACTCAATGGGTTTAAATTCTTGTAGTTGAGTTCCTGCTTGCTGCTGTTCTTGCAGCATTTTCATGCTATCAACAGATTCTTCTGGTTCATTTATATTTTCAATTTTTTCAATTGCTTCAGGCGTCGATAGCCCTTGCTTTACAGCCTCATCCTTGATTTCAGCAACAATCTCTGCTTTTGTATCGGTAGATGTTGGAACCGTTTCTGCGGGAGTTTGGGCGAAACTATGCTGAGCACACAAGGTCAAAAAGATGCTCATATATAGACTTTTATTGCTATGATGCTGTCGTATGCAGTGAGCCATACTGTGATGAAGCATTGTTTTTTTAAACTTGATTTTTGCAGGCATAGCAAACTCTAACAAATTTCATTATGTAATGGACTTAGTCAATCAGATGTAGAGCTAAAGATCTTATATCTATTGGTTTTTCGCCATCCCCAAACTCAAAAACATATTACATGATTTTTTTAGAGATTTTACCAATCACTCACATTTCTTAATAAAACTTAATGTAGCAAGACGCTTATGAATAACAACGAACATCTGCTAGGTACACGCCGTTTCCTGCCTATGTTTTTGACCCAATTTTTTGGGGCGCTCAATGACAATGTCTATAAACAGGCTTTACTACTCGTTATCACTTATGGACTAATTCAACAGCAAGCATTTCAAGTAAGTACGCTTACAAATCTAGCTCAACTACTTTTTATTTTACCCTACTTTATATTTTCAGCGACAGCGGGACAGATCGCAGATCGGTTTGAACGTTCACAACTTATCCGTGGTATCAAAATTTTAGAAATTATCATCATGATGATTGGGAGTTTGGGCTTCATTACAGGACATATTTGGTTATTGTTATTGGCACTCTTTATGATGGGAATCCATTCCACCTTCTTTGGTCCAATCAAATATGCCATTTTGCCTGAAATTTTAAAGCCAAATGAACTCATGTCTGGAAATGCCTTATTCCAATCTGGTACATCCATGGCAATTTTGATCGGTATGATTTTAGGTGGAACTGTCATTGCATCTTCAAATGGCAATCTCACTTGGATCAGCCTGACAGTCTTAAGCATTGCTATTTTGGGTTATATCTCAAGTCGTTTTATCCTTAAGCAAAATGTGACTGCCCCAGATTTAAAGATCGACTGGAATTTTTTTCGAACAAGTTATCAAACCATCAAATACGCTAAAAGCTTGCCTTTAGTCTTCACAATTTTACTCGGTAATTCATGGTATTGGTTTTATGGTGCGGCTTATCTAACTCAAATTCCTCAAATGACCCAGCAATACCTGCATGCTTCAGAAAATGTTGTGAGTCTGTTACTCACTTTCTTTTCTGTGGGTGTTGGCGTCGGCTCATTGCTATGTCGCAGACTTGGTGGAAGTCAGGTCAATATTAAAATGGTGCCGATTGGTGCTGTGGGTTTAACTGTTTTTGCACTTTATTTGGCTGCAAGCTTAAGTTTTGTACCCGAACATACAGGTCCATTAATCACCCTTTCTGAAGTTTTCAGTCAAGGTTGGAGTTATTACCATGTCATGATTGCAGTGACGCTATTGGGAATCAGTGGTGGTTTTTATATCGTTCCGCTCTATGCGATGATGCAAGCTTATTCACCTCGCTCACATCGTGCACGAGTAGTTGCCGCTAATAACATCTTAAATGCGGTATTTATGGTATCTTCTGCTTTATTCTGTATTATTATTTTGAGCATATTACAGATTGATATTAAAATACTTTTTTGTATAACTGCAGTGCTCAGTGCAATTTTTTGTATTTGGCTGCTATTACGCATCAAACCTTTGCTTCAAACTACGCAAGTCTCTCTGGAGGATTAATCCATGCGTCAATTTACAGGTGTCGACAAACTTATTCACTCATTTGATCAGGCCTTACGTAGTTTAGTTCCCGGAGCAACGGCTGCACATCGTGAAAATCCGTCTGTCGCTGAAAAGACTCAACTTGCAGTCAGCGAAGCACGCCATGTGGCAGGCCTAATGCGGGTCAACCATAGTGGTGAAGTTTGTGCTCAAGCGCTTTATCATGGCCAAGCCCTCACCGCGAAACTTCCAAATGTACGCCGTGAAATGGAACAAGCTGCGATTGAAGAACAAGATCATTTGGCTTGGTGTGAAGACCGCTTAAAAGAATTAGACAGCCATACCAGTCTGCTCAACCCTGTTTGGTACGGCCTTTCTTTTGGGATGGGTGCATTGGCAGGTATTGCCGGTGATCAATACAGCCTAGGTTTTGTCGCTGAAACTGAGCGTCAAGTGAGCCTGCATTTAGAAGATCACATCCGCCAACTTCCTGAACAAGACGAACGTTCACGTAAAATCTTAGTGCAAATGAATGAAGATGAGCTGCATCACCGTGATACAGCACTCAATGCAGGTGGTGTAGACCTTCCTGTTCCAGTTCGTATTGCCATGACTGGTATTTCAAAGCTGATGACCAAAACCAGTTATTACATTTAATGATTTTCTAATGATTGTCGCTAAGTTTTATAAATAGTGAAAAAAAAGCCTGCAATGATGCAGGCTTTTTTATGAGAAATCTTTTGACTTTAATACAATAATTCCTTCGCCATCAAAACAGTTTATAGGCTGCCATCGACTTGGTGTAAACCAATCAAAATTCAAACTATAACGTTGTGCAGTGGACGGATAACCTGCTCCACCTAACTCAAGCAGCCATCCTGCCGGACAAATTTCCTTTTGGTTATTCATCATAACGGTTTGATCATGTGCCAACTCAAGCAATAAATGGCGATGCAGCTCAAATGCAATAACATCAAATCCAGCTATTTGAATCGGCTGTGGAAAACGAGCCGATGTCAAACCTTGACGAATATCAGTCATCTGTTCCAGAGTATAATCGGTTTCAAATGATCGGTTAATCCACGTGCCTTCAGGCAGTACAACCTCTCCAAAGTTTAAAGGTTCCTGCAACTGTATATGAATTTTCTTTTGATGCTGCAACTCTGCATAGTCAGAAATAAGATCTGAAATCACGAACAATCCAAGCGTTACTGCAACAAATAAAGGGAAAAACAATACGCCAGATAAGCCAATTTTAAGTGCCGCATTTACTTTATATGGTCGATTTTTTTGCTTTTTATACCAATTATTCCAACTCAACCAAATCGCAATGACAATAAATAGCACCAAAATCGCAAAGCAAATAATAAGGAAACCTCCCGCACCCGCACCATAACCTAAGCCCATATTGCTCTCACTAAATATCCCTTTAAATCTTTTAATTATGTTTTGACGACTTTATCAGATCAAACACTTGCACTTTATCAATGTTGATGATGCTTACGCCACCACTTCAACACCGTATAGAGCACACGGAAGAATACGATACATAAAATAACGGCAATAACGATGTAAATATCTTGATGATAAGGCAGCATTTTCGCCCAAAATAGATGTAAATAATGACTGATTTGGAAGCCAATCGTTGCGACTAACATCGCCCAAATAAAACAGGCAACTAGATTAATCAGCACATATTTCCAAACAGGATAAGCACGCACACCGACTGCAATAGGTAAAATAGTTCTAAAACCCCAAGCAAAGCGCATAAATAAAATGGTCAAAATAGGATAACGTTCAATAAACTGGCTCGCACGATCGAATTTTTGTGCAAATTCTGCATTCGACTGGATAAGTTTTTGCCCATAGCGAGCGCCCATTTGATAATAAAACTGATCGCCAATAAAACTGCCCAACATCGCCACTGCAATCAACATTGGAAAATGAAGTATGTGTTGATGGACGGCATAGGCGCCAATCATCAGCACTGTTTCTCCCTCAAACAATGTGCCAATAAAAATCGCAATATAGCCATAATGCTGAATCAGATCCGTCCAGTTCATATCATTATTTTGAAGCTAAAAAAGATAATGTAATCCTGCGACAGCCTATACGCTAGCGCATACCATGACAGGATTTGAATATTTTTGTTATTGTTTATCTAGCATAGTTAGGTCAGTTTGAAATACCACTCATGTGCATTGAAAACATTGCGTTTCATTCGCTCAATCCACTAAAACTTTTTGACAACTCACCATAGGAAATTGATGTGCTGGATGTTCAAACATCTCATTTTTCCAAATGTCGAACATTGGAATTTTAACATCGAGTGCTAATGGCAGTTTTTTCGGATTAAATTGCATGTGCGCTAAGCCTTCGCCCCACGCGATCAGATCTAGATCCAAAGCGATATTATGAGACGGACGAACACGACCTGAGTCTGCTTCCATTTTTTTCAGTAAGGTGCTGATTTCATCTACAGATAAACTGCTTTTCACCAAACAAGCTGCATTCCAATAATCCGCCCCAATGCCATCACGACAAGGAATCACATAAATTTTGGAAAATTCAACATGACCCAAAGCCTGAATTTGACGTAAAGCCTGTTGAAAATGCGGTTTGGGATTGAAATTACTCGCCAGAGCTAGGGCGAAAATCGTTTCGGTGGCGTTCAAGACGAATTCCTACAGAATTGGCTTGCGCGATAATGGCAGGCTTCCGGATGCTAATCATAATAGATTCAATGCTGTCATAGGTAGCAAAAAGTGCATCAATCACCAGTTTTGCTGCATGTTCGATCAATTTAGGTTGAGCAGTTTGAATGACTTTGGCTGATATTTCGCAAATTTCAGCATAATTCAAGGTATCTTCAAGCTCATCTGACTGAGCCGCCTGCGCTAAACTGGTTTGAATATTGAGGTCGAGCATCAAAGGCTGAATAATCTGACGCTCCCAATTGAAACAGCCGACTACAGTTTCAACTTTCAAACCTTCAATGATAATTGCGTCCATTCTTACACTCAAAATAAAATCTTAAACATCGATAAAATCCTCCTGTTTAAGCAAGAGGATTTTATTTATATCTTGCGGCTAAATTATTGCTTCAACAATAAATTAGGATCCATAGTCTGCACCATCTGAATACGCTGATCTGCATAAATATCGGTATATGGCGCAAGGATGCGCATAAAGCGATCGAAGTACAACATTTGTTTGAATAATAAAGCGAAGTCACGTGGGAAGCGAATACCATGACGCTCTCCGACTTGTACCATATCCATCATGATGTCATTCAAATCGGCAGGATTTGAGGTTAATAATTCCTGTGGATCAGCCAAAAGCACACCGCTAAATAAACGCTCTAAATCGGCAGCTAAGACTTGTGTGTCAATTTTGACAGCCGTCATGCCCATTTTCAGCATGTTTTCAGCCATCAAGTTGTAGTCAGTTTTTTGTAGGGCATCCATAAACGCAATACATGCTGTCCACACTTCAGGTTTCAACTGGCCCACGATACCAAAATCGATGAAGCCTACTCGACCATCTTCTAGCAGCATCAGGTTGCCTGCATGTAAGTCTGCATGGAAACTGTTACATAACATCAAGCTGCCAAACCATGTATTCATCGCTGTCACCAAAACTTGCGATGGATCTTTAGCGACTTTCTTGACCACGTCAAAATCGGTCAATGGCACGCCGTATAAACGTTCCATGGTTAAGACACGACGTGTTGAATATTGGTGATAAACCTTTGGTGCTGTTGCGGCTTTGTTTTGAGTTACGTTCAGATAATTCACAAAGTCGTCAAGATTTTGAGCTTCTTCAATAAAGTCCACCTCACGTACCATGCGAACTTTAATTTCTTCAACGATATCTGCAAGTGAAGCAAATTTGACTTTGGGTACAGCTTTTTCGACCAGTTTAGTAGCCCAATGTAAGACGTTTAAATCTGTATAGAGAATCGTCTCGACACCCGGTTTTTGCACCTTAATAACAACATTTTCACCAGTGACCAATTTAGCGGCATGCACCTGTGCAATCGATGCAGAAGCCAAAGGCTTTTCATCAATTGAAGCAAATATTTCATCTAAATTACGACCAGCAAATTCTGAAGCCAATACCTGCTGCACATAACTAAACGGCAATGACGGTGTCTGATCTAAACAGCCTTGGAACTCTTCGACATATTCACGCGGAAATAAAGAAGGTGTACTGGCAATAAATTGACCCAATTTAATATAGGTTGAACCTAGTGATTCAAAAGTTTCACGCATTAATTTTGCGTTACTTGGTTTTTCAGTTGCATATTTAAAGCCGGCTTTTGCCGCAACGACAGCGGTCTCACCCATGCGGGCAACCGAGCGAATTCCATCTAACCAGATATTGTTTTTCATAATGTCTTAGAAAAAAATAATTAACGTGAGTGTAGCAAAAAAATAAGGGCTTGCTGCTTTATCTTGCCTGACAGATTGGACAATCGGGATCTATTTCAAAAGCGAGAATTTTTTGTTTCATTGACAGACCATCCCACAACAAAAGTTTTTGTTTCAGTGCTGTCGTCCCTAAACCCAAATAGAGCAAGGCATGATGTGCTTGCAAACTTGCCATAACATTTGGTGTAGTTGCAAGTACACCCGAGTCTGCACAGCGTAAACTTTCACTGGCATGGTGTTCTTTTGGAAATAGACATTCATAACAGGCAGCATCGGCTTCAACCATAAATAACTGCCCTTGAAAGCCAATTGCTGAAGCACTAATCAGCGCCACATTATTTTCTACACAGCTCGCATTGACCAAATAACGTGTGCTGAAGTTATCACAACCATCGAGAACCAAATCTTGCTGTGAAATCAATGCCTTTGCATTGCTTTCATCTAATTTTGAGGTATAGCTTTGCACACGGATATACGGGTTAATCGTTTGTAAACGTTTAGCCAAAATTTCAGCTTTATAAAAACCTACATCGTGTTCGATATACGCGATTTGTCGTTGCAAATTACTGATTTCAATGCGATCTGCATCGATCAAAGTGATTTGGCCAACGCCTGCACGTGCCAATAATTCGGCTGTAGTACAACCAATTCCACCACACCCTACGATGAGTACATTGGCAAGTTTTAGCTTCTCTTGCGCATCGATGTCCCAACCATCAAGCAATATTTGACGGCTGTATAGATGCATTTCATCATCACTTAATTCCATGTCTGAATCTAGATCGAGCTGTGCATCCATGTTCTGCTATCTCATTTAAAACATAAAACCGAGGCCATTATAACGAGCAATCCAAAGATAAGGACGAAAATAAATATTCAATTTTGCTATGAAAATTTAGGCATTCACATTTTAAACAAAGCCTGAATACTTTGTTCAATTGCCGTATTTACCTGCTGCATATCGATCTGCTGATTTAAAAATAGTAAATCGACGAAAGGCTTCGAAATGGTTGCACCAAATAACATATCCGCCATGATATCTGCATTTAAGTTCAATACAAATTGGGCACTTGGAATATGACTCACAGTATGAATCAAATGATCTCGGCTTTTGGCGATACCTTTTTCATAAAAAGTATCACTTATTCCATCAACACCAACACGCTCTGCGATCGCCAGTCGGCACAACTTAATATGCCGCTCGGACAGGACATGCTCAGCGATTTTCTTCAACTGATTCTGCAAGGCCAACACACGATCTAAACTATTGGCATCAAAAGCATCTTCAGTCCAGATATAGGACGACTCAACCAATGAAATAAGCAGTTCACGTTTATCAGAAAAATACACATATAGCGTTTTTTTAGACATACCTGCTGCGGTCGCAATTTCAGACATGGTGACATTTTCAAAGCCCTTCTCACCAAAGAGTTGTTCTGCAATAGAAAAAATTTCTGCACGCCGCTGTTCTGCCGACATGACCAAAGGACGGCCTAGTTTTGCCAATGCTGCTCTCTTTGACTTAGGAAACCGATAAGTTTCAGAATGCGCTGCTTTCCACAAGATCCAACCACATTATGACAGCATCAAATACACGTGCAATGCCCATACTCATTGCATTACTCGCAACCATCGGCCCGATAGGTATTGATATGTACCTACCAAGCATTCCCGTTATGGCAACATCTTTAGGGAGTAGCGAAGGTGCGATCCAACTGAGTTTGATGACATTTTTTGTGGGTTTAATGCTTGGCCAGCTGATGTATGGCCCACTATCGGATAAATTTGGCCGTAAGCCGCTTATTTACTTAGGTTTAGGGATTTATATTTTAGGCTCGATCGGCTGCACATTTGCACAAAGCGTTGAACAATTACAATGGATTCGCTTTATTCAAGGTTTAGGTGGTTCAATTGGGATGGTGATTGCCTTTGCGATTATCAAAGATCAGTTTCAAGGCCCGGCAATGGGCAAAATGATGTCAATGGTTTTGGCGATATTAGGCCTTTCACCGGTGGCTGCACCTCTAATTGGCGATGGCTTACAGGCTTTAGGTTCATGGCGAAATATTTTTATTTTTTTAGCCGTATATGCCGCGATTGTATTGGCAGCCGTTGCAATGCTACTCCCTGAAACACGTCAAGTGGAATTGCGTCAACAATTCAAGCTCTCACAAACCATCAAATTATATGGGCAAATTATCAGGGATCGTAAGTTCATCATTTACTCACTCACACTGTGTATTGCACAAGCTGGCTTCTTTGCCTATATCGCTGGTTCAGCCAGTGTATTTATCAGTGAGTATCAGTTGAGTTCTACCCAATTTAGCCTGCTCTTTGCATTCAATGCATTTGGTTTAATTGCTGCTGCAATCTTTAACCCCAAAGTGCATGAAAAATTTGGACCACTGAATGCCTATAAAATCATGAACAGCAGTTTCTTACTCATTATGGCTGTATTGCTCCTTGCACAATGCTCAGGCTATTCAAATCTAATATTCTTCTGTAGCGCACTATTTATCGCCGTTGCACTTTTAGGTTTCATTATGCCTACCGGAAGCCATTTGGCTCTTATGTTTCAGCATAAAAATGCTGGTACAGCATCTGCATTATTAGGTGCTTTACAATTTGGCTTTGGTGCGATC
Organism: Acinetobacter sp. YH12218; assembly: GCF_013417925.1. Classification (NCBI taxonomy): domain Bacteria; kingdom Pseudomonadati; phylum Pseudomonadota; class Gammaproteobacteria; order Moraxellales; family Moraxellaceae; genus Acinetobacter; species Acinetobacter sp. YH12218. Next base: position 37,689 of record NZ_VPDB01000012.1, on the reverse strand, counting down.
ATTACAACTTTAACCGGTAAATTTAGTAATTTTGGCAGCTTAGGTTTAGTCACAATCATGTTTGCTTGTGCACTTATTTCTGCACAGCTTTGCCTCATTAGCTTTCCAAAACATTTACCGATGTCTCAGCATTAAAATTGCAAACTCAAAAATAATTATTATCCAACTTAAATAAGCAAATCAAAAAAGGCTGCATTTACGCAGCCTTTCCTTTAATCTATCTCAGCCTAAACTTAACTGACCTTTTGCATTAATTGCGCTTTGGCCACTTCTTGTTGTTTCAACAGATTACGTTGGATTTTTCCACTCGATGTTTTAGGCAACCCATCTACAAATTCAATTTCTTTTGGATAAGCATGCTTGGATAAACGAGATCGCACATAGGCTTGTAGCTTATCCATGAGTTCTGAACTTGCTTGATATTGTGGTTTCAATACCACAAAAGCTTTGACCAATTCTGTACGCTCAGGATCAGGCTTACCGACAACTGCCGATTCTAAAACCTCTTCGCACTCTAATAATGTGCTTTCCACATCGAAAGGCCCTACACGATAGCCTGACGTTGTAATGACATCGTCAGCACGACCCACAAAATCAATGCCGCCTTCTTCATTTAACCTAACAGTATCACCAGTTAAATAGTAGTTCCCGACAAAGGCTTTACGGTTATTGCCGCCATAGCCCGTGAACCACATGAGTGGAGATTGCGACCAGTCTAATGCCAATGTTCCAATCCCACCACGTTCAATTTCTTGATGGTCTTTATCAAGCACCGCGAAACGATGTCCCGGTATAGCAAAACCGGCTGAACCCACTTTTTTGTAGTGTTCTAAAGCATGATGATTTGCAATCACCATACCGAGTTCCGTTTGTCCATATTGGTCATAAATATTGACGTTTAAGTCGTGATTAAACCATTGAATCACTTCGGGAGTTAGTGGCTCTCCTGCGCTACTCACAACCCGTAAATGTGATTTTATGGATTCATCAAATTTTTCTTTAAACCCAAAGAACATACGAAAAGCCGTTGGTGAACCGGTCAAATTGCTGACTTTATATTTTTTGATGACTTGAAGTGCGTGATCAACACTAAAAGCACGTTCATCCATAATAATGCTGTGCCCTAAACTTAAAGGCCCTGCAATTCCATAGTACAAACCATAAGCCCAACCCGGATCTGCTAAATTCCAAAATGAATCTTCATCACGCAAATCAACCGCATGTGTCATATATCCTTTAAATGCCAACAACGCTTTGTGTGGCACAGGTACAGACTTGGCTAAACCCGTCGTCCCTGAGGTAAACATCATTAAAAATTCATCATCAAAAGAACGGGGTACTGAGTTATATGCGGTGTCATGAAGTTGCAGCTCTGACCAAAAGTCAGGATCTGTCTGAATCGCTTGATCGGCATGCACGGTTAAAATATGTGGTAAATCAATATGATTGAGTTTTGATCGTTGCTCAGTGTTGGTTACAATCAGCTTTGTTCCCGCAGTTTGCACCCGATGCTCAATCGCTTTGGACTCAAATGCCGTAAATAAAGGCTGATAAATTGCCCCTATACGCCATGTTGCCAATACGGTGATCAATAACTCTGCTGTACGGGGTAATAGACCTGCAATGCAATCACCTGCTTTCAATCCAATGCGCTGATAATAATTTGCCAATTGTGCAGAAGCTAAATCTAATTGCTCAAAAGTCCATTGCTCAGATTCACCATTTTTACCTTCCCAGATCAGCGCAGTTCTATTTTGCCCAACATAGCGCCCACAACATTCATCATAAGCATTGATTGAACTTGGCGTACCGACCAATTGTTCTGTAACCATCTTTTCAAAATTAAAATCACGATATGCTTGTTCTAGTGTCTTCATGACGACAATTCCTATCCTGTTCTCTATGATTCAAAGTGCAAGACTTTGAGGTTTATTCATCTTGTTGTTGTACCACTGCGTACTAGTGACGATTCCTTTGCCACATCCGCTTTAACTGCTTTTCCATACACCGATTGCAATGTCGGTTTTTTAGTTTTGAAACTTATACTCTTCGACAATCTATTCGTAAACTACCTATTTTTAGACTGTCTATACCTAGATAACCATGTTTGGATGTGCCCTGCAATTTCCATAACCATCAACGCCATTGCAGGGTTTGAACATCGACCAAAGTCTATTTCTTAACCAGCTATCCTTTGGTTACTTCACGTGCAATCACCAGACGTTGAATGTCCGACGCACCTTCATAGATTTGACTGACACGCACATCACGATAAATTCGTTCTACTGGGAAATCAGATACATAACCATAGCCCCCATGAATTTGAATCGCATCTGAACACACTCGTTCAGCCATCGTCGATGCAAAAAGTTTCGCCATTGAGGCTTCTTTTAAACATGGAAAACCGGCATCTTTTAAAGTCGCTGCATGGAAGATTAATTGGCGTGCCGCCTCAATTTGGGTGGCCATATCTGCTAGGCGAAATGCCACGGCCTGATGCTGTACAATCTCCACCCCAAATGCCTTGCGTTCATTGGCATATTCAACAGCCGCATCTAATGCCGCACGGGCCATACCCACAGACTGCGCAGCAATACCAATTCGACCTGACTCTAGGTTTGATAAGGCAATTTTATAGCCTTCCCCCTCTTGGCCTAAAAGACTATCCGCAGGAATACGACAGTCATCTAAAACAATAGTTGCTGTATCGGAACAATGCTGACCCATTTTGTCTTCTAATCGCGATACGATATAACCTGGCGCATCCGTTGGTACTAAAAAGCACGAAATCCCTTTTTTACCTGCAGACTTGTCCGTTACCGCAAAAACTAAGGCAACTTGGGCATGTTTTCCTGTGGTAATAAATTGCTTGGTGCCATTTAACACCCACTCATCACCATCACGCTCCGCTTTACATTCCAATGCACTCGCATCTGAACCCACTTGTGGTTCTGTTAAGCAAAAACAACCTAACCATTCGCCAGTGGCTAATTTTTTTAAGTATTTTTCTTTTTGTGCTTCTGTACCATAACGCTGCGTAATGCCACATGGCAGTGAGTTTTGTACGCTGACAATCGTCGAAATCGCACCATCACCTGCAGCAATTTCTTCTAAGGCAACAACCAAAGACACATAGTCTAAACCTGCACCACCCCATTCGTCAGAAACCGTCATGCCTAAAGCACCCAGCTCACCAAGTTCCTTTAGCTCTTGTGCAGGAAATGCTGCCGTTTTGTCACGCTCTGCAGCCGTTGGTTTCAGTTTTTCTTGCGAATAGCTTCGCATCATGTCCTGAACCATTTTTTGTTCATCATTTAAAATCATGAGACTTCCTTTTCTAAATCTTTTATAGCGCGTATAGCTTTAAATGTTGGATAACTGCGGAATTAAAAATTCTTTGGCTGTATAAAGCAAAGTTGGATACACGACGACGTCATTTACAACTGTCTGAGGCAGGACGCTATTAATCTCTAGTGTTTCTGCGACCCGTAAATCAATAAATACTTGATGACGAGTTTTGCAAATGACAATGATTTTGGTTACTTTTGCCTAAAACAAAAGTAACAAGATGAGCTACTGTCAACAAAGTTATTCTCGATCAGACTCCGTCGTAGAAGCCTGAATAAGCAGTTTTAATAAATAACTATTTAGGCTGCATACGGATCGCGCCATCAAGACGTATCACTTCGCCATTGAGATAAGCATTTTCAAAAATATGCGTCACTAAGTTTGCAAACTCTTGTGGTTTTGCTAAACGTGGAGGGAAAGGCACCATTTGCCCCAAAGCATCTTGTACATTTTGTGCTAAGCCTTTGAGCATCGGCGTTTCCATAATGCCCGGAGCAATGGTCATCACACGGATTGATTCACGTGCAAGCTCACGTGCAAGAGGTAATGTCATTGCAACCACTGCCCCTTTTGATGCTGCATAAGCCGACTGACCAATTTGACCATCAAAAGCCGCTACCGATGCCGTATTCACAATTACGCCACGCTCTTCTTCACCTGCTTTTAATTCATATTTAGCAATCAGTTGTGCCGCATAGCGCAGCATATTGAATGTGCCTGAAACATTAATATTTAATACTTTTTGGAACATCGCCAAATCATGTAATCCGTCACGACCTAAAACTTTTGCAGAGGGTGCGATACCTGCACAGTTCACTAAGCCATTAAGTTGACCAAATTCCGCTTCAACTTGTACAAAGAAAGTACCGACCGCTTGTTCATCGGTAACATCCAATTGAACAAATTTGGCATGATCACCCAGTTGACGTTGCATCGCTTCGCCATGCTCATGATTCATATCCACAATAATCACTTTTGCACCCAGGCCAATCAGATGTGTTGCTGTCGCAGCGCCTAGTCCTGATGCACCACCAGTCACAACAAAAACTTTTCCTTTAATGTCCATATCAATTCCCTATTTACGATGTCTTGTTTTAAATTCGACTTAAGATGCAGAGTAAACAGAGAATTTATTCAGTACAATTTCCAAATGTTGCATCTTTTCTGATGTATTTGGACAATTCTGAACAAGGACCTATCCGCACATATGCCGAAGCATGGACTCGAATACAGCAAAGGGACGATTTCAATCGACTTGGTGCATGAAGCATTATACGATGCGCAAAAAAAGCAATTTGATATTTCTGCTATTTTACAAAAGGCGGGTATTCCCTCTGAGTTACTGCTATCGAGTAAAACCAGAGTTTCCGTTTCACAATATGCGGCTTTATGGACTCATCTTGCAGATGTGATGGATGATGAATTTTTTGGCATGGATCGGCATGCCATGCGACGTGGTAGTTTCAAACTGCTTTCAAAAATGGTCATGCATAACAGCACTTTGGGAGATGCACTCAAGCAAATTTTGCAGTTTTTAAATCTGGTTTTAGATGAATTGCATAGTGATTTAACCATTGAAGATCACTTTGCTTATATCGTGATCTATGACCAACAAGCGCCTAAACGCATGTTCAGCTATGCAACTTATTTAATGCTCATCCATACGCTACTGTGCTGGCTGAGTGGACAACGAATTTTGTTAAATCAAATCCAATTCAAATGTGATGCGCCGCTTGATGATCACGACTATAAAGTTCGCTTTTGTGAAAATATTCATTACCAAGCCAGTCAAAACTATATACAACTAGATGCCAGTTATTTAACCCTGCCAATCAAACAAGACACACGTTCATGGTATCAATTCCTACAACAAACGCCTGAAAACCTTTTGGTGCGCTTTAAAAACCCGTATGCGCTCAGTAGCCAAATTCGTAAACAACTGTTAGACGTTTCTCCTGCCGAATGGTTAGAGTTTTATGAGTTGGCGGTCAAAATGAATATGTCGGAAGCCACCATGCATCGCCGTCTTAAAAGTGAAGGTGTGAGTTATCAACAACTCAAAAATGATATCCGACGTGATACTGCCATCGATTTTTTAACCCATACCGATAAAAGTTTGCAAGATATCAGTGAAGAACTAAATTTTCATGATCCGAGTGCTTTTCATCGGGCATTTAAAAAATGGACAGGCGTCAGTCCCGGTGCGTATCGACAAAATAATGCGCCTGAATTCAAGGCCTAGAATTTGATATTCGCTATTTATAAATTGAATATTCATCTAATTAATAGAAAATCAATAACTTAAAAATATTCAATAAATAGACTGACCATTCATCCTTGAACGATTGCTACTTTAGTCTAATTAGGTTATTTTTCACTCAATTTAAAGCACTTTGCTTATTTATTTTTCAATTCTCCTGCATCTCCTTGAAAGGCTATCCTATGCTTAAGATGATTGATGTTCTTGAACAACAACTTGTTCAAAACTTTTCAGATTCTCTTTTCACTCAGATTGACGCAATTGATGAACTGTTTCATGAACAGCTTAAAACTGTCGCAGATATCGATTTGCAAAATTTGATCTCACAATTTTTTAGCACTGAAAATGCAGTTGAAGTTGCTCATGCACTGGATATCCAAGCGGATGACATTGAAGCAATTCAAGCAGGTGCAAATCTAAAAGATGAAAATTTAGTGAATGCAACTGCAAAAATTATTGCTTACTGTCTTGCAGTAGAAACAGCAGCTTTAGAACAAGTTGAAGTTTTCGATAGCTTACAAGACTACCCAATGTAAGTATTGATCGAATATCAAAAACAAAAAAATAAAGCGCATTCAATGCGCTTTATTTTTGACTATCTCTAATACCAAATCAATGTTGCCACTGACCTAAGCTGACACGGTCATTTCCACCATAATCTTTTACAGTCCGAACATTTCGATATCCAACTCGTAAGAACAAATGTCTGACTGCTTCACCTTGGTCATAGCCATGTTCAAGCACCACCCACCCATTCACGGTTAAATGTTTTTTGGCTTGAAGAATGATTTGCTCAATATCTGCAAGCCCATGATTGTCCGCAACCAAAGCACGTTCAGGCTCTGTCGCCAAATCTTTCATGTGTACATCATCAGCATCGATATACGGCGGATTTGACACAATTACATCAAAGAAAGCACGACCAAAGGGTTTCAACCAAGAACCTAAGACAAACTGCACATGTTCAAGATCATGCTTTTTGGCATTAAACTCAGCAACTTCCAAGGTAGGTTCGTAAATATCCGAAGCTACAATTGACCACTCTGGACGTTCACTGGCTAATGACAAGGCTACAGCACCAGTTCCTGTTCCTAAATCGACCACACGAGCATCTTCAGGAAGTTCTAAACGGAGTACAGTTTCAACGAGTACTTCCGTATCAGGACGTGGAACCAAAGTATCTTTAGTCACTTTTAAATCTAGCGTCCAAAATGGCTGAGAACCTGTGACATAAGCCAAAGGCTCACCTGCTGCAATACGAGCAAGACTGTCGACATAGAGTTGTTCTTGTTCTGCCGTCAATTCTTGATCCTTTTTCATGATTAAATCAAAAGAATCAATCTTGGTGATGTGCTCTAACAACCACGCATTTTCCTGACGTTCATAACTTTCAGGTTCACCACGATAGGCCAAAGCCTGTGCAATATTCATTAGCCACCATTCTGCTGTGCTAATAATGCCAACTGATCGGCTTGATATTCACGATGCAAACTATCTAGCAATTCAGTCAAATCACCTTCCATCACTGCATCTAACTTATACAGTGTTAAGTTAATACGATGATCAGTCATACGACCTTGTGGATAGTTATAGGTACGAATACGCTCAGAACGGTCACCAGAACCTACCAAGTCACGACGCATTTCAGACGTCGCTGCATCTGCCGCTGCGCGTTTAGCATTTTCTAAACGAGAAACCAATAGCGCCATCGCTTTGGCTTTGTTTTTATGTTGTGAACGTTCGTCCTGACATTCTACAACTGTACCCGTTGGAATATGGGTAATACGTACAGCAGAGTCAGTTTTGTTAATGTGCTGACCACCCGCACCTGATGCACGATAGGTATCAATACGTAGTTCTGAAGGATTAATTTCTACACTGGTGTCTACATCAATTTCCGGCAAAATCGCAACAGTACATGCCGAAGTATGCACACGACCTTGTGACTCAGTTGCAGGAACACGCTGTACACGATGCGCACCACTTTCAAATTTTAAGCGGCCATATACGCCTTCACCATTGATGAGGCAAATTACTTCTTTATAACCGCCATGTTCGCCGTCATTTTCAGACAACACTTCAATACGCCAACCTTGTGATTCAGCATATTTACTGTACATTCGATACAAGTCACCCGAGAAAATGGCAGCTTCGTCACCACCCGTTCCGGCACGGATTTCTAAATAGGCAGAGTTCGCATCATTCGGATCTTTTGGAATCATCAGAATGTTTAAGTCTGCTTCAAGCTGACCAATCAAAGCTTTATTTTCTTTAATTTCTTCAACGGCCATTTCTTTGAAATCTGGATCCGTCATCATCACTTCAGCAGTCTCAATATCTTCTTCTGCTTGACGGTATTTTTTCCAAACTTCAGTGATTTCAGATAAATCACTATGCTCACGTGACAACTGACGGAAACGTTTATTGTCTGAAATGACTTCTACATCTGCGAGTAATGCATTTAATTCTTCGTGACGGTCAGAGAGCTGATCTAATCGTAAACGTAACGATTCTTTCATTTTTCAAAAAATCTCAATACACAGGCTCTACCGCTAAACTTTCACGGATATGCCAAAATTCAAAATAATGGGGCTAGTGTACCGATAATGGGTCTGAAATGACATATATATTGTTTTTTGGCCTATCAATGACCCTAAATATCAAAGTGTGAACTTCATCACTCCTACCTTTCTCCATAAAGTCGTACAGATTTTCAGCATTCGACCTTTTTTTTCACAATATTAATAAAACTTATACAAACTAGACACTCAAATCACCAAATAAAGAGAAAGCTCTCCATATTTATAGCGAATAGTTTTGTTACATTTACTGCCATCGAAATGATTATCAAAAAGTCCTCGCGTTTATGAAGGACATGGAGTGAACTATGAAACTGAATACTCTTTTAATGACAGCCACTCTAGCAACTGCTTCTATGTTCACTGTGTCTGCAAATGCAGATAGTACAACACGCGTTGCTGCAGCTAGTGCATTAGGTAGTGTTGCAGGTACTGCAATTGGTAAAAACATGGGCGGTAATACCGGCGCTACAATTGGTGCTGCTCTTGGTGGTGCTGGTGGTGCTGCGGTAGCAAGTAATAAACGTAACCGTACAGAATCTGCAATCGGTGGTGCTTTAGGTGGCGGTACAGGTTATACCGTTGGTAAAAGCATGGGCGGTACAAACGGTGGTTACATTGGTTCTGCACTAGGTGCTGCTGGTGGTGCTGCTCTAGGTAATAAAATCTCTAAAGATAAAGCTTACGACAAACACCAAGAACGTAAATACAAAAAACGTTACCGTCGTCGTCACTAATTCAAAATTAGTGAGTCCTTATTGAATAGTGAAAATAGCACCTTCGGGTGCTTTTTTTATGTATCGCCTTTTTTCAAATGATAAATACAACTTTATTTATTGCACCTCAAATATGTAGAGTTGATCCACTCTATCCATGTAATCAATCATGTAGAAATAAAGTGCAAAATTTACATTGCAGCAACGGAATACGTATTTTATTTCACATCACGCTCCAAATATTCGCTATGTGTTTTCATATATTGATATCAACAGATAAACATCATGCTTCGTAAGGAGTTTAAAAATGAAAATTAATAAAATTCTATTCAGTGCAGCAATTGCCGCTTCAGCACTTACTATGACTGCAACACATGCAGGTAATAGCACCAATACTGCATTAACATCTGCTTTAGGTGGTGTTGTTGGTGCAGCAATCGGTAACCAAGTTGGCGGCCAAACTGGCGCAATGATTGGTTCAGCAATTGGTGGCGGTGCAGGTGCAGCAGCATCGGCAAACAAACGTGACCGTAATGGTGCCATCATCGGTGGTGCACTTGGTGGCGCAGGTGGTTATACCGTAGGTAAAAACATGGGCGGCACAAACGGTGGTTATATCGGTGCTGCACTTGGTTCAGCTGGTGGTTCTGCACTAGGTAAAAAAGTGTCTGAAGACCGTCGCTATGATGACCGCTACAATGGTCGTTATGATGATCGCTATGACCGTCGTTATAACAACCGTGGCTATCGTACCAATAATTACAGCTACAACGACCGAGGCTACCGTGGAGACAATGGTCGTCACTTAGGTTGGTACAAAAACGGTAAACGTTAATCGAGATATTTCAATGAAAAAAATCAGCACCTTCGGGTGCTTTTTTTGTTTATAAAAAAAGTTTAGATATACCAAAAGTTGACTTTTTACACAGCCCAACCAATATATCGAATTTATTCGATATACATTAGGCGTTTTATATCGTATTATTTCGATATAAAGATCTCTGAGAGAAAACATGCGTACTCTAGCCGATACAAAATTTTCAATACTTGAACTCGCACCTGTTCGAGATGATAAAACCATCGAATTTTCACTCAAACATGCACTCCAGTTAGCACAGAAAGCAGAACAACTTGGCTATGAGCGTCTATGGTTAGCCGAACACCACAATATGGATGGCATCGCAAGTTCTGCAACTGCGGTTTTACTCGGTTATCTCTTAGCAAATACACAATCCATCAAGCTCGGTTCAGGCGGGATTATGTTGCCCAACCATGCACCTTTGGTTGTCGCTGAACAATTTGGCACGCTTGAAACGCTATATCCCGGCCGTATTGAACTCGGCTTAGGTCGTGCGCCGGGTACTGACCAAACCACCATGCGCGCTTTACGCCGTGGCCGTCAGGAAACCGAAGATCAATTTCCACAAGATGTCCTTGAGATATTGCAATACTTTAAAGCACCTGAGCCACAGCAGCGCATCATTGCTACACCGGGACAAAATACACATGTTCCTGTATGGCTTTTAGGTTCAAGTCTGTTCAGTGCACAACTCGCTGCACGTTTAGGTCTACCCTATTCATTTGCTTCACATTTCGCACCACGCATGCTTGGACAAGCAATTCAGCTCTATCGTGAAAATTTCCAAGCATCCAAATATTTAGATCAACCTTATGTGTCTATGGGCGTACCAACGGTTGTTGCTGAAACAGATGAAGAAGCAGAATATCTAGCAACGAGTGCTTACCAACGGGTTTTAGGTTTAATGCGTGGTCAAAGTTTAAAACTCAAAGCTCCGGTCGACAGTATGCAAGGCTTATGGTCTGCTGCAGAAAAGCTGTCTGTTGATAATTTCTACGCTATGGGACAAGTCGGTTCAAATGCAACTGTTCGAACAGGTTTAGAAAACCTACTCACTAAATATGACGTTGATGAGTTTATTTTCACCTGCGACATTTACGATACCGATAAGCGCATTGAAAATTTCGAACGTTTAATGCAAATCAAAAATGATCTCGCTTAAGACTCTAAGCTTAATAATCTAATCCAAGCGTTTAATCCGTCTAAAGGCAGAATTGTGACTACATGTTTTGTGGTTCTTTAGACGGATAGCAGTCAACAGATAATATGGTTTCGGCTAACAACGACCAAACCTGTACTTAAAAACCATCATTGCTTCAACGAAATAATTGCTTTACTCATTTTTATTCCTGTATAAATATTAAACATAAGCAAATCAAAGAGAAAAATAAGCAAATGAGCCAATATATTAATAAACCCACACCCGCATTTATCGCAGCAAGTTGGTGTGCACTCATTTTAGGCGCTGTAGTGTTTTGCATAGGTTTATTCAATGCAAATATGATGCTGAATGAAAAAGGCTTTTATCTCATTTTATTGCTTTATGGATTATTTTCATCGGTTTCACTACAAAAAATCATTCGTGACCGTTTAGAAGGAATGCATGTCACTGCAATCTACTTTGGACTGTGCTGGGCATCCGTCATTATTTGCCTCGTACTTCTTGCCATTGGTCTATGGAATGCTGAACTGGCATTAAGTGAAAAAGGGTTTTACATGATGGCTTTCCTAATGAGTTTGTTTGGTGCAGTTGCTGTACAAAAAAATATTCGTGATATGGACTATTTACGTACACATACCGACCAACCCGAACTTAAGCATTCAACCCCGAGTCAGCTTGACTATAACTCATCAGATGATGAACCACTTTAAAACTCACAAAATTTATAGATCTCAAAAGCTGTTCATGCAGGTCGCTCATTGTTTTATCGATCTGCTTGAGCGGTTAATGAACTACAACGCATAAAAAAATCAGTTCACTCCTAGAAATGTATAAATGACAAGGGCCAAGCAAATCAATTCTAGACAAATTGTATGACTCATCAGACTGAAAAAACGCTTTACCCCGACTGGCCCATCACAGAATATATTCCTATCTAAGACTCAACTAAAAAAACAAAAGACAAGGAATAAATATGGCCAACAAGCAGGATGCAACCCACCATATTTTTAATAATCATCTAGAGGATTTTGAACACTTTCGTGGAACGATCATCAGTTCAGAACAGATCAAAGATTATGACTTTAAGAATCAAAAAATCGCCATTATTGGGATAGATCAGCATGTGGTCTCTGAACTACATCATCTATGTCAGGTTGCAGATAACATCATGGTCTATCAAATCAAACCGCAATTTGTTTTACCGCGTACTGAACGTCTATTGAATAAATTAATTCAACATCCACTGATTGCAAAAAATCGACGTTTATTTAGCAATCGTATTAAGAGTATTTTGGCGATTCGCTTTTTAGAAGATCAAGTGCCGAACCATTGGTTAAGACATTTACTCAGTCCAAATACCGCAATTCAGAACAAAACCTTCCTAAAATCGGATCATTATTATGCAGCATTACAGCAGCCCAACTGCATCTTAAACACTTGGCCTATTGCAAAAATTCAGAGTAATTCAATCACGGCTTTAGATGAGCATACGTTTGAGTGTGATGTCATTGTGCGCAGCGAATCTAACCAGCCTAAAGAAAAGTAATTACATTGCAATTATTTTCACATGACAATTACTAGAATTTATCCGATTGATCAAAACTCACAACACCAATAGCCATCTCTGGTGGCTTTTGCTAGATCCCCTACGTTATTGAATACTTCTATTCGGTAAGGCTAAGGATTCTTAAAAATCCATAAATGAAAATAGCTTTAATCGTGCTACATGCTTTTTCAGCGCTCAGACTTAAATCATGCCTCCGACCTGCATCATCAGCTACAGTTCATTTATAGAAGTGCGATTTTTGAATAGTTATGATCAATTCTTCATGAAAATTTTATTTCAAACCAATAAATTTTCAGTCGCTTAATCTGGTCTTACACAACTCTTTTAATGACTAATTATAAGTAGGAAAATTTATACCGATGCTCATATTCAGCCGACATTTACTTATGTTCTAATCTATATTCAATAAGAAAATAACTGCTAAAAATCCAATTTTAATATCACTTCATATCTGCTTTTAAAGCCTAAATAGTCTCAATTCGAGCATTCCCCACCCACATCAATTAAATAAATGATGCCATTTCTTGAGATTTAACACCTAAAAGCGACTGTTTGATTATTTTTTATTCTATTTTCTGCCTATTTTTTTAGCATTTAAATCAGTATTTTTTAAAATTATGATCAAATATTAAACTGTATGTGCTAAATCTAGTATATACACTACTCTTATCAAGTAGATTATTCAGGCTTAATTCATAGATAAAAACACAGCAATACACGGATTATTTTAAAAGATTGAAGCTGTCAATTAGGCCATATTTTATAAATTTTCAGCTAAAAAAATTCATCAAATTGGTACACATTTGAATACAGAATTTGCTTAAATTTTAAGTCTAAATGTTGAGAAAAATTTTCATCAATATTTTAAATATTTATCATTCATTAAAAGTATGACAAGTCAAAAATTAATACTATTTTTATATAATTTATACAGTAATTTATTATCATTAAAAGAGCCACCGAAGTAGCTCAATTTACACTTAACCAATGCGACGTTTCAGTCCTGTCATTTGTAAAACACGTGTTGAAATTTCTTCAATCGACATTTCCGACACGTTTAAGTATTTAATTCCTTCTGAAATATAAATACCTTCAATCGCACGTAATTCCATCTGGCACTGACTAAAACTTGCATAACGGCTATTGGCCTTACGTTCTGAACGAATTGCTACAAGGCGCTCTGCATCAATCATCAAGCCAAATAACTTATGTTTATGCTCACGTAAAACTGCAGGTAAACGGTTGTCATCCAAGTCTTCTTCTGTCAACGGATAGTTCGCTACACGAATACCAAATTGCAAAGAGAGATAGATGGAAGTTGGTGTTTTACCCGAACGTGATACCCCGATTAAAATTAAGTCGGCTTTATCATAATGACGAGTACGTGCCCCATCATCGTTATCTAAAGCAAAATGCACCGCATCAATACGCGCTTTATAAGACTCAGAATCTGTTACTGCATGGGTTTGACCGACTAAAGTCGTAGGCGCAGTACCTAACTCGTCAGACAGTTTACTAATAAGCCCTTCAAAAACATCAAGATTTATCGCATTTGCAGTATTAATAATGTCACGTACATACGGGTCTACAAGGGTATCAAACACCAAAGGCTTTTGACCGTCTTGCTGCGCTCTAAGATTGATCTCTGCAACCACATTTGTAGCAGCTTCTTCAGAGGTAATATATGGAATAATATGAATGTCAAAATCTACATGAGGGAACTGGGCTAACAGTGAATGACCAAGCGTTTCTGCGGTAATCGCTGTCCCATCCGAAACAAAGAAAACACTACGCTGAATCTGTTTACCTTCTGACATTAAAATTCTCCTCCAAAATTTGTCTTAGTGCTATATAATCTTTATAGTAAACCATCTTACATGACTGTCACTTAGTAAATTTAGAATGCTAAGTAATTTGTTATAATTTCATGCCAAGATAGTGATTAATACTGCAAAAGTGGAGTAACAACTTTGGAAGCGCGCGTAATTGGTCTAGAAAAATTAGGGAAACACGACGTAGAACTCGTGGGTGGTAAAAACTCATCATTAGGTGAAATGATCAGCCATCTCGCAAATGCTGGTGTATCTGTTCCTGGTGGTTTTGCTACTACAGCTCAAGCATATCGTGAATTCCTCGAGCAAAGTGGCCTAAACGCTAAAATTAACGCTGAACTTGCTGCACTCAATGTTGACGATGTAAATGCACTTGCTGAAACTGGTGCAAAAATCCGTCAATGGATTGTAGACACTCCGCTTACAGCTGAACTTGAAACAGAAATTCGTGAGGCTTTCACAGCTCTTTCAAACGGCAACCCTGATATCGCGGTTGCCGTTCGCTCATCTGCAACAGCAGAAGACTTACCAGATGCTTCATTTGCTGGCCAACAAGAAACTTTCTTGAACATCCGTGGTATCGACAACGTCCTTATTGCGATTAAAGAAGTATTTGCTTCACTTTATAACGACCGCGCAATTTCTTACCGTGTACACCAAAACTTCGCACATGACGTCGTTGCGTTATCTGCAGGTGTTCAACGCATGGTTCGCTCTGAAACAGGTGCAGCTGGTGTAATGTTTACACTAGATACAGAATCTGGTTTCCGCGACGCAGTTTTCATCACAGCTTCTTATGGCTTGGGTGAAATGGTTGTACAAGGTGCTGTAAACCCTGACGAATTCTATGTATCTAAACCACTTTTAAATGCAGGCAAACACGCTGTATTACGTCGTAACCTTGGTTCTAAACACCAAAAAATGATTTATGGTGAAGAAGGTGCTGCAGGTAAGTCAGTGGTTGTTGTAGACGTTGAAAAAGCAGATCGTCAACAATTCGCTTTAAATGACCACGAACTTCAAGAACTTGCTAAACAAGCATTGATCATTGAAAACCACTATGGTTCAGCAATGGACATCGAATGGGCGAAAGATGGCGATGATGGCCAAATCTATATCGTTCAAGCACGTCCTGAAACTGTGAAGAGCCGTCAAAATGTAGGCACAATGGAACGCTACCTTCTTAAACAAAAAGGTAATGTGATTTGTGAAGGTCGTTCAATCGGTCAACGTATTGGTTCTGGTCGCGTGCGTATCGTGACTTCAATCAAAGAAATGGACAAAGTTCAAGACGGCGACGTACTTGTATCTGACATGACTGACCCAGATTGGGAACCAGTAATGAAACGTGCTGCTGCGATTGTCACTAACCGTGGTGGTCGTACTTGTCACGCTGCGATTATTGCACGTGAACTTGGTGTTCCTGCAATCGTAGGTTGTGGTAATGCAACTGAAGTATTGACTGACGGTCAAGAAGTGACTGTGTCTTGCGCTGAAGGTGACACAGGCTTTATTTACGAAGGTTCTTTGGACTTTGAAATCCAACGCAACTCTATCGAATCTATGCCTAAACTTCCGTTCAAAATCATGATGAACGTAGGTAACCCTGACCGCGCATTTGACTTTGCTCAAATTCCTAACGAAGGTGTTGGTCTTGCTCGTCTTGAGTTCATCATCAACCGTATGATCGGTGTACACCCTAAAGCATTGCTTAACATTGACAGCTTACCACGTGAAACTCGTGCTGCTGTAATGTCACGTACTGCAGGTTATGCATCTCCTATCGAATTCTATGTTGAAAAACTAGTTGAAGGTATTTCTACACTTGCTGCAGCGTTTGCTGACAAACCAGTGATTGTTCGTATGTCTGACTTTAAGTCAAACGAATATGCAAACTTAATCGGTGGTAAGTTATACGAACCTGAAGAAGAAAACCCAATGCTAGGCTTCCGTGGTGCTAGCCGCTATGTGTCTGACAACTTCCGTGACTGCTTCGAACTTGAATGCCGCGCACTGAAAAAAGCACGTGATGAAATGGGCTTAACTAACATTCAAATCATGATTCCTTTCGTACGTACTGTTGCTGAAGCGAAACGAGTTATTGAATTGTTAGCGCTTAACGGTCTTAAACGTGGTGAAAATGGTCTTAAAGTGATCATGATGTGTGAACTTCCAACTAACGCATTGTTGGCTGAACAGTTCCTTGAACACTTCGACGGTTTCTCTATCGGTTCTAACGACTTAACTCAGTTAACACTCGGTCTAGACCGTGACTCTGGTATCGTTTCTCACCTATTTGATGAACGTGATCCAGCCGTTAAAGCACTTCTTTCTATGGCAATCCATGCTTGTCGTAAAGCTGGCAAATACGTAGGTATTTGTGGTCAAGGCCCTTCAGATCACCCTGACCTAGCTAAATGGTTAATGGAACAAGGCATTGAGTCTGTTTCGCTTAACCCAGACTCAGTATTAGACACTTGGTTCTTCCTTTCTGAAGAAAAAGCTCAACAAGCTTAATAAACTGTGTTAAAAAAAGACCCACATGTGGGTCTTTTTTTTTTATTTATACTTTTACAGACGTTTTTTGAGATTTTAGTTTTATGCAGATTTACTTGGCACGAAATAACCAACAAGCTGGTCCCTACACCTTAGAACAACTTAACCAAATGCTCGCGAGCCAACAAGTGTTACTCACGGACTTGGTTTGGCACCAAGGTATGACCGAATGGAAAGCTTTGGGTGAACTCACTCAAGGTCAGTTGGTTTATATGCCTGCAGGATATACTGCACCAACAGCATTCGAATCAAATCAAACTGCAACTACGCCATCAAATACCTATGCACAGCCTCAAGCGGTACAAGAGCAAACTAGCCTAGCTAGTATTCCTAAACGTGTTTTGGCGAAAATCGTCGATTTACTGCTTTGGATACCAGCAACTTTTATCTTAACGGCATTTTTTAGTCCAAGTGAAAAGACACAATTTGCAAATCTGAATGAACAGTTTATGCAAGCTGTGATGACCCCAAATGCTGACCCCAATGTTTTACAAGCACTACAAACACAAATGGTTGAAATGTTTCCCAACCAAGCTTGGATTGCAATGTTTGCGTATCTCTTCATTATGCTTTTCATTCAAGCATATTTGATTGCTAAATCAGGTCAAAGCATTGGTAAAAAAATCACCAAAATTAAAATTGTAGATGCCGAAACCAGTCAACCTGTAAACCTCATGCGTGGCTTCACTTTACGCAGTGTTTTATTTATTTTCCTGAACTTTTTATCAATGCCATTAAGCGTAATCATCGATTCCGTTTTCATTTTCGGCAAGAAGCGTCAAACCTTGCATGACAAATTGGCAAAAACCAAGGTAATAAACCAATAATTTTCACTTTTATTCAGGGATGAATTTCTCATCCCTTTTTTGTGCATTATATTGAAATTAAAATAAAATTTAGATAAAAAAAATACAATCCTGACTAGCAAAATAGGGTTTTAATACAGTCATTTAAAGCATCTTTATGTATAGCTTAGTTTGCCGATATCAGGCATAATGCCCTACAACGTAGCGGTGTCGCATCATTGTGACTGTTTTTTCATGTCTGAAAAAATCACAATCATGCGACACTTTATTCGCTATCCCAAATTTTAAATTTAGGGAATGGGACTCTTCACCGAGGTTGTAAAATGAGACAAACAATTTTAGCTGTATTGTCTTTATCTGCGATCGCTGCACTCTTAACTGGGTGTGGTGGTGATATGGTACTTCTAAACTCAAAAGGTCCAGTTGCTGAAGGTCAATCAAACCTCATGCTTACTGCGATCTACCTAATGTTGTTGGTCGTTATTCCATCAGCACTTATGGCGTTATGGTTTGGTTGGAAATATCGCGCGTCAAATAAAGATGCAGACTATAAACCTACTTGGGCACACTCGACTGCAATTGAAGTTGTAGTTTGGGGTATTCCTGTCATTATTATTGGTATTTTAGCGGCATTAACATGGTGGGGCTCACACGAGTACGATCCATACAAACCATTAAAATCAGAAAAAGCACCATTAACAGTTCAAGTTATTGCTGAACAATTTAAATGGATCTTTATCTACCCGGAACAAGGCATCGCGACTGTAAACGAAATGCGTTTCCCAGAGAAAACTCCGGTATCGCTTCGTATTACATCTAACTTTACGATGAACTCATTCTTCATCCCTGCGTTAGGTGGTCAGATTTATGCAATGGCGGGTATGCAAACTCACCTGAACCTTTTAGCTGACGAACTTAGTCCTGCTGAAGGCTTCCGTGGTTTCTCATCTAACTACTCAGGTTACGGTTTCTCACAAATGCGCTTCCGCGCTCACTCTGTGACAGATACTCAGTTTGCTGAATGGGTTTCTGCTGTTAAAGCTGGTAATGGTACTTCAGTGAATCCACAAGCAGTTCAAAAAACTGTTTTAGACCAAGCTGAATTCCAAACTCTTAAAGACGGCGACCGCTCTAAACATCAGATCGAAGCTTTAGTTGCTAGAGCAACTACTCCTGAAGAAAAGGCTAAAGCTGAAGCAATGAAGCCTTACCCTACTAAGCCACATCCAGTGACTTATTACTCTTCAGTAGAACCTAAATTGTTCGAATCAGTGATCAATAAATACATGAGTAACTACCACGGTGCTGATCATACAGCTACTGTTGGACACGAAGCTGCTGCTTCTGAAGCTCATGCAGGCGTTGAACATGCGACTGTTGCAGGGGAATAAGACATGAGCTTATTAGGTAAGTTAGGACCAGATGCAATTCCACACGATCCAATCGTGTTGGTTACTGTTGCAATGATGATCCTTGGCGGTATCGCAGTTGTTGCTGGTATCACCTACTTTAAAAAATGGGGCTACTTGTGGAACGAATGGTTCACATCTGTAGACCATAAAAAAATTGGTATCATGTATATCCTCGTGTCAATTGTCATGCTTGTGCGTGGTTTTGCCGATGCGATTATGATGCGTCTTCAACTGTTCCTTGCAAAAGGTGGCGGTGAAGGTTACTTACACCCAGAACACTATGACCAGATCTTTACTGCCCACGGCGTAATCATGATCTTCTTCGTAGCAATGGGTCTAGTTGTTGGTTTAATGAACGTTGCTGTACCACTTCAAATTGGTGCGCGTGACGTAGCATTCCCATTATTAAACTCTCTTAGCTTCTGGTTATTCGCCGGCGCTGCGGGCTTAATGATGGCTTCTCTTGCAATTGGTGAATTCGCTGCAACAGGTTGGATGGCTTACCCTCCACTTTCTGGCATCGAATACTCTCCAGGTGTAGGTGTAGACTACTATATCTGGGCACTTCAGGTTTCTGGTCTAGGTACGCTTCTTACTGGTGTTAACTTCTTCGTTACCATCATTAAAATGCGTGCGCCTGGCATGAAACTTATGGACATGCCTATTTTCACTTGGACTGCATTAGTTACTGTAGTGCTTATCGTTGCAACATTCCCAGTTTTGACTGCGACTATTGCAATGCTTTCACTTGACCGTTACTTCGGCTTCCATTTCTTTACAAATGACATGGGTGGTAGCCCAATGTTGTATGTAAACTTGATTTGGACTTGGGGTCACCCAGAAGTTTACATCTTGGTATTACCTGCTTTTGGTATTTACTCAGAAGTTACTGCTGTGTTCTCACGCAAAGCGTTGTTCGGCTACAAATCAATGGTGTACGCAACTGTAGCAATTGGTGTTCTTTCACTAGTTGTATGGGTTCACCACTTCTTTACAATGGGTGCTGGTGCCAACGTTAACGCGTTCTTCGGTATCATGACCATGATCATTGCGATCCCTACTGGTGTGAAAATCTTCTCTTGGTTATTCACCATGTACAAGGGCCGCATCACCTATACAACTCCAATGCTTTGGACACTTGGCTTCCTTGTGACTTTCGGTATTGGTGGTTTAACAGGCGTATTAATGGCAGTTCCACCAGCGGACTTCTTAGTACACAACTCTTTATTCCTTATCGCTCACTTCCATAACGTAATTATTGGTGGTGTAGTGTTCGCGATGTTCGCGGGTATCATTTTCTACTGGCCAAAAATGTTTGGTTGGAAACTGAATGAAACTTGGGGTAAAGCAGCGTTCTGGTTCTGGTTCTTCGGTTTCTACTTTGCATTCATGCCACTTTATATCCTTGGTTTCATGGGTATGACTCGTCGTTTGAATACATATGACAACCCTGAATGGGATCCGTACTTAGCGATCGCTTTATTTGGTTCTGTATTGGTTGCTATCGGTATCTTCTGTTTTGTTATGCAAATCGTTGTTGGTTTCCTTCAACGCAAAGACAACATGGACGTTACTGGCGATATCTGGGATGGTCGTACTCTTGAGTGGGCTACTTCATCTCCTTCACCATTCTATAACTTTGCTTATCTTCCAAAGATCAATGGTATTGATACTTTCTGGACTGACAAAGAAAATGGTGTTGCTTACGCTAAGCCAACTACATACGAAGACATCCATATGCCTACAAACCGTGCGGCAGGTTTCGTAATTGCAATGTTTATTACAGTTATGGGCTTCGCATTAATCTGGCATATCTG
This sequence comes from Acinetobacter sp. YH12218, assembly GCF_013417925.1. Taxonomy (NCBI): domain Bacteria; kingdom Pseudomonadati; phylum Pseudomonadota; class Gammaproteobacteria; order Moraxellales; family Moraxellaceae; genus Acinetobacter; species Acinetobacter sp. YH12218. Next base: position 16,775 of record NZ_VPDB01000012.1, on the reverse strand, counting down.
GTGGTTAGTCGTTGTAACTTTCATTGCTTCAATTATCAGCTTCATCGTTTCTTCTTTCACTAAGAAAGTTGACTACTATGTTCCAGCTGCAGAAGTTGAACGTATTGAAAATGAACGCTACGCGCTTCTTGAAAAACATTTGAAGAAGGACTAAGACAATGGCTGAAGTACTTCATCACGACAACCACGGACATGACGAACATCATCATCACGATGATACTGACATCACTGTCTTTGGTTTCTGGACATACTTGATGAGTGACTTGGTTCTTTTCGGGACACTCTTCATCGCGTTCGCTGTATTAAGTAGCCACGTTCCAGTGGGTACGCCAAGTGCACAAGAGCTGTTTGGTGAATCTTTAGGTTTCGTTTTAACTGAAACTTTCGCCCTTCTTATCTCTTCTGTAACTTTTGGTTTTGCTGTTCTTGCAGCATACAAGAAAAATGTTGGTCAAGTTTTAACTTGGTTAGCAGTTACTTGGGTATTTGGTGCAGCCTTCATTGGCATGGAACTTTATGAGTTCAACCATTTAGTTCATGCTGGTCATGGCCCAAGCACAAGTGCGTTCTTATCTGCGTTCTTTACTCTAGTTGGTACGCATGGTATTCACGTAACTTCTGGTTTGGTATGGATGCTTGTGTTGATGTTCCAAATCAAGAAATATGGTTTGACACTTCCAAACACTCGTCGTCTTGCTTGCCTAAGCTTGTTCTGGCACTTCCTTGACATCGTTTGGATCTGCGTATTCAGCGTTGTTTACTTGATGGGAGTTATCTAATGAGTCACGATCATAACTCTGCTGGTGCAGCTCACGGTAACGTTAAACAATATACAATCGGTTTTATCCTTTCTGTTCTACTTACCGTAATTCCATTCGGTATGGTAATGGCAGGTGGTTTTAGCCGCGGTCTATTGGTTGCCGTAATCGCGATTACTGCGGTTGCTCAGGTTCTTATTCAGTTAGTTTACTTCCTGCATATGAACTCTTCTTCAGAGCAACGCTGGAACGTGATTGCATTTGTTTATACAATCCTCACAATTGCTATCCTTTTAGTAGGTTCTGTGTGGATTATGAACTACCTTCACTTCAATATGATGATCTAAACTGGTCGTCATGCTGAAAAAGTATTTATTCCTGACTAAACCAGGAATTCTCTTTGGTAACTTTGTTACCGCTTTGGGTGGCTACTTTGTAGCTGCCCAAGGTTCTGTAGATTTCCTTCTGTTGCTTCTTACCCTCTTAGGCACCCTCTTTGTGGTCGCTTCTGGATGTGTTGTCAATAACGTTATTGACCAAGACATCGACTCAAAAATGCAACGCACACAAAATCGTGCGATGGTTAAAAAATCAATCTCGATTCCTGTTGCTTTAGTTTTTGCTTTAGTTTTAGGTGTAATTGGTTTTAGCATTTTATGGTTCTGGGTAAATGCTTACGCTTTTCTTTTTGCTGTTATTGGTTTTGTCGTATACGTTGGTTTTTACAGCTTATGGACAAAACGAACAACAATCCATCAAACCATTATCGGCAGTCTTTCTGGCGCAGCGCCACCTGTAATCGGGTATACGGCAGTTGCAAACCAGTTTGATTTAGGTGCATTACTGATTTTTATTGGTTATGCATTTTGGCAAATGCCTCATTCTTGGGGAATTGCAGTTTACCGATTTGATGACTACAAAAATGCAGGAATTCCAATTTTACCTGTAGCACGTTCAATTCATCGAACCAAGGTTGAATCTTTGGTTTACGTGATTTTGTTCTGCATTACCATGAACGGTTTATACTTTTATGGTTATGCCAATTGGATTTATATGATTGTCCTGAATGCCTTAAGTCTGTATTGGATTTATTTAACCATTCAAGGATTCAAAGCTGAAGATGATCAAGTTTGGGCAAAACAATATTTCATGTTTTCGGTCAAATTGATCACAGTGATTAGTTTAATTTTTAGTTTTACCTCCACTGCCCCTCTAAAGCCAATTGTATTTTTTTAAAGAAGATAGAGTTTTACTCTATCTTTTTTTATTTCTAGGCATCTTCAATCAACTTTCCCCACTTGATATCATTGCACCTACAATTATAAATAACTGTGCCTTATGTCTTCTCAACAAAAAATTCTTCGCTCTGCTCTTTTCACATCATGTATTCCTTTTGGCATTTTCTTTAGTGCACACAGTCATGCAGGTATGGATGTCTATTGTGAACCTTCGACTAAAATTCAGACCACTGCCTATACTGCATGCAATGAATTGCCTGCGCTCACGCCGGCAAATGACAATCAAACCAATATGCTGCTGTTGCTTAGCGATTTAGGCATTGCCAAATTTAATATTCAAGAAGAAAAATCCACTTTATGGACAACTAGCTATAGCAAAGTTCCTTTTGAAGTTTCCAGTCTTTTAGTGAATAGCCACAATAAATTGCCAAATGCACGCAAACCTCTAAAAGCACCAGATTTAAGCTATAACGAGCATTGCAATAGCCTGCAAAATGGTGCGCACGCGTTTATTCAACAAGTCAAAACGGACACTAAGCTTTCAAGAAGTGAAAAAGACATGTTGATCCATGAGCGTGAAAAAATTAATAATTGTGAAAACACATTAGCTTTACTGAGCGTGAATCCAAATTGGTCTGCCGCTGCACGTCAATATGTATCCTATCTAAATGCAACGATCTCTTTTTATAATACTCACTTTTCCACAGCGACTAAGATTTATTCAGTACTAACCAATGTTGATCAAGCGTGGTTAAAAGAAACTTCTCAATATATGCTGATTCGTAGCACCTTAAATGAAGCCTATCAAAGTGGTGTTGGTGAATATGGTGATTTAGTACATGACAAACTCAATCAAAACTTATTAACCACTTTTTTTAATAACATTACTCAGTACTTTAAGCTCTATCCGCAGGGTCAATATGCAGCAAGCGCACGCGGTTTATTAAGACGTGGTTTTTGGCTGAGTGGTAAACACGATTTACTGATCAATGAATATGTCTGGCAAATCAATCATCCAACATCCAGCGTCTATAATTTAGAATTGCCAAATCTACCTTATGAATTAGATCGACATGTTTTTCAAAGTAATAGACTCAATGTCAAAAATTTGAAAGATCCATTTTTTCTTAGCATTTATGACCTTATGCATATGCGCAAAAAAGAAACGGCAGATGATGTGGTCATTTCATGGGCTGAGTTAAACGCACAGAAAAATTATTTTAAAGATTCACTAGAACTGTTCCAGTATTTGCAGGCAAATCACTTATTTTATGTGCAAAACAAAGCACAAGAAGCACTCAAATATCTGCCACAACAAGTACCGAGCAGCATCAACAGTTACCTACAGTTGAGTCAGCTACTACTTAAAGGCCGCATTCTGGAAGCTAGTGGGCGAAATCAAACCACTCAAAAATATTGGGAAAACCTACTTTCCATCAGCAAAACCGCCGAACAACGTGGATTGGCTGAACTTATGCTGTATCGTTACTATGCTCAACAGCAAAATACTGCACAATTTATTGGTTCTTCAGCCAAAATCAAGCAAGCTTATCTACAGCAACAATATTTAGTCGATGCAGCGAATGAACAAAGTTTAATGTCTGTGGTCAAAAATAACGTGGCCACGCAAGATCAAAAAAATGTTGCGCTTTATACCCTACTAAATAAGTCATTGGCTTATCAAAACTTTGATTTATTTAACCAAGCGTATCGTGAATTACCAAGCAACGCGGCTCAATTTAATACTGAACAAAACACTGCGGAGAAGTTTCGCAATCAGCCATCATTTGCAAATTTCTTATGGAAAGGTGCAAGCGTGAGCAATTCGATTAAATGTCCTGACTTGGCAACTTTGACCCAACAATTGCAAGTCAACCCAAAAGACCTGAGCCTTAATTTATGCTTAGGTGAATATGCGCGTAGTTCACAAGCCTATACCATACTAAATCTCAACTACCTGCCTGATCATTCACTGCAAAGTTTCAAGGGTACTTATTTTGCCCGTGGCGATGTATATAAAAACATTATTAAAACAGGGACAAAATCTGAATTAACGGCTTATGCGCTGTACCGTGCCATTCAATGTTATGCGCCAAGTGGCAATAATGAATGCCAAGACAAAGATGTAAATAAGTCGGTTCGAAAACAATGGTTTGATCAAATCAAACGCGACTATCCAGAAACCAGCTGGGCTAAATCTCTAAAATATTATTGGTAATTGATGATGATTTTGCAGGTGATCAAGTGGTCAAGAACATTTCGACTTTTGCTTATCTTGAGTATAGGTTTGTGCTCTGCTTGCACACCTGCCCAATCTGGAAAAACACAACAGGCTCAAACCAAATTACAGCAACGTGTTGATGCAGCACATTATTCAAGTTTTTGGATTTGGGGCAATATTTCTAGTAGCCCCTACTTACAGCAAGCCACGGAGCTCTATATTTTACAAGGTGAATTGAATTGGAATAAACCTTTAAAACGATCCGAGTTTATCCCTCAAGGCATTCAAGTCCTCCATAAACCACAGCAGAAAATTTGGATTGTAATCCGTAGCCATCATTTACAATGGTCAAATAGCAATATTCAGCAAATTTTGCAGCGGCTAAAACATTGGGAAAATAACGGCAATCAGATCCAAGGCTTACAAATCGATTTTGACGCAAAAACTAAAAACATTCATCAATATGCCTTATTCCTTGAAAATATACGAAAGCAACTACCTCAAAAATATCGTTTAAGCATTACTGGTTTAATGGATTGGACAAATATTCAAGATCAGCAAACGCTCAGTGTTTTGCGACGCAATATTGATGAGATCGCTATTCAAACTTATCGTGGTAGTGTCACGATCGAGAATTACACGAGCTATTTGAATAAAGTCTCAAAATTGAAACTACCTTATAAAATAGGCCTTGTACAAAATGGCCTTTGGCACGCACCTCAACATTTAATTAATGATCCTTATTTTAAAGGTTATGTGGTGTTTTTATTGCGTACCGCTAATCGGCCTTAAACCATAAATAACTCAAGCATTTTAAATCCATGCCTTGTATTTCAAACTTAAACGCTCTAAAATTCACGCTTCGCAATTATTGCGACACAACTTTGGTTGTGACTCCTTGCTTCAATCAATTAATGATTGGGGCTGCCTAAACCGTAAGGAGCTGACAATGCGTCACTACGAAATCGTACTATTGGTACATCCAGACCAAAGCGATCAAGTTGTGGGTATGGTAGAACGTTACCTAACTCACATCAAAGAAGCTGAAGGTCAAATCCACCGTCTTGAAGACTGGGGTCGTCGTCAATTGGCTTACCCAATCAACAAGATCCACAAAGCTCACTACATTCTTATGAATGTTGAGTGTGGTCAAACTACTCTTGATGAGCTAGAAGAATTGTTCCGTTACAACGATGCAATCATTCGTAGCCTTATCATCCGTCGTGAAAACGCTATCACTGAAGAGTCACTATTGGCTAAGAGTGCTGAAGAAAAACGTGCGCGTAAAGCTCAACGTGAAGAAGCACAACAAGCTCAAGACTCTGCTGAAGCATAAGGAGAACATAACATGGCACGTTTTTACCGTCGTCGCAAGTTCTGCCGCTTTACAGCTGAGAACGTTACGTACATCGACTACAAAGATATCGACACTTTAAAACAGTACATCACTGAAAACGGCAAGATTGTTCCTAGCCGTATTACAGGTACTAAAGCTCGTTACCAACGTCAATTAGCGTTAGCTATTAAACAAGCTCGTTACTTGTCTTTGATCCCTTACACTGACAATCATAAGTGAGGTTGAGCTGTGGATATTATCTTATTACAACGCATTAAAAACCTAGGTAAACTAGGCGATAAAGTATCTGTTAAAGCAGGTTACGGTCGTAACTTCCTTATCCCTCAAGGTAAGGCTGTTGCTGCAACTGAATCTAATACAGCTGCTTTTGAAGCTCGTCGTGCAGAACTTGAGAAAGCTGAAGCTGATGTTTTAGCTGCTGCTCAAGCACGTGCTGACCAATTGAACGAAGTTAACATCGTAATCACTGCTAAAGCTGGTGACGAAGGTAAACTATTCGGTTCTATCGGTACTCGTGACATCGCTGACGCGTTGACAAATGCTGGTCTTACTGTAGACCGCGCTGAAGTACGTCTTCCAAATGGCGCACTTCGCAACACTGGTGAATTCAACATCGCAATCCAACTGCATCATGATGTTGTTGCAGAAGTTCTAGTTACTATCGTAGCTGAGTAATTTCTTGCAAAGAAAAGAGCATGCTTACGCATGCTCTTTTTTTATCTGTAAAAAATAGTGCTCCAACTTTTTTTATATTTTTAACTCTTCATTCAATTCAATGTATGACGAATTAATCGGAAATACTTGTTCGCATTTCTGTAGAAAACGCCTATCATTTCAGTTCAATGAAGAGTTGAAAAAACTGTAATTAGCACCCATTTCCATCACATTAAATGGTTTCAGCATCAGGGATTTTTATGTCACAGGCGAATGCCAGCAAGCCAAACTCTACGCCAACAGCAAAAACCACAGAACAAAGTTCGTTGAAAGAGTTTCGTACCCCACCCCATAACCTAGCGATTGAACAAGCTGTGCTTGCCGCACTGATGACCGTTGCAGAATCATTTGAGCAAGTGGGTGATGTACTGACTGAAGCTGATTTTTATGCGACCCGTCATAAATATATTTTCCGTGCAATCGATCAACTGTCAAAAGATAGCTCACCTTATGATGCGGTATTGGTCAATGATTGGCTGATTAAACAAAACTTGCTGGATGCTGCAGGTGGTGAAGAATATCTGATGCAACTGATGTCAGATTCACCTTCAAGTTTCTATAACCTTGAAACTTATGCTGCAAAAATTAAAGAGTTTTCCACTTTACGCAGCATGATTAAAGTCAGCTCAGAGATTTTACAAAATGCCTATGACACCAAAGGTCGTACGGTCAGTGAAATTTTAGATTTGGCAGAAACCAATATTTTCTCGATTGCCGAGCAACACAATAACAACGCAAAAGCACAAGGTCCTAAAGCCATTAACTCTGTCGTTGCTAGTGTTTTTGATAAGTTGAATGAACTTTCACAAACTGAAGGCAGTATCACGGGTTTAACCACTGGATTTGTAGAACTTGATAATAAAACCTCAGGTATGCAAGCAGGCGATTTAATTATTGTAGCGGCCCGTCCATCGATGGGTAAAACCACTTTTGCCATGAACTTGGTTGAAAGTGTGCTCTTTAATAACAACCTGCCCGCTCTGGTTTACTCTATGGAGATGCCCGCGGATTCGATTGCGATGCGTTTGATTTCATCGTTCGGTCGTGTACACCAAGGGCATTTACGTGCAGGTAAAATGGATGCTGATGAATGGTCAAAAGTGACCAGTACTATTGTGCATTTACAAGAAAAGAATTTGTATATCGATGACTCATCTGCACTTCCTCCAACGGAAGTACGTGCCCGTGCTCGACGAATTGCAAAAATGCATGGCGGTAAACTCGGGTGTATCATGGTCGATTACTTGCAGCTTATGAAAGTACCCGGTATGGGCGATAACCGTGTTGGCGAGATCTCGGAAATTTCCAGAAGCTTAAAAGCACTGGCTAAAGAAATGCACTGCCCAGTAATTGCACTGTCACAGCTGAACCGATCACTGGAAAACCGTCCTAATAAACGCCCAGTGATGTCCGACTTACGTGAATCGGGTGCGATCGAGCAGGATGCCGATTTGATCATGTTTATTTACCGCGACGAGGTTTATAACAAAGAGTCTAAAGAAGCAGGTACTGCAGAAATTATTATTGGTAAACAGCGTAACGGTCCAATTGGTACTGTGCGTCTTGCCTTCGAAGGTCAATACACCAAATTTAGTAACCTCTCCCCTGAGTTTTATGCTCAGTATGATGATGAAGAGTAAAGACTCTTTATCATCCATTAATTCATCGACCCTGTAGGAGTATTTAGGGTGCGCCAAGCTACAGTTTATATTGATCAACAAGCACTTCAATATAATTTAAACCGTGTCAAACAACTTGCCCCAACCGCTAAAATTGTAAGCATGGTGAAAGCCAATGCTTATGGACATGGAGTTAAAGACTGCTTAGCAGCCTTAAAAGACAGTGATGCCTTCGGTGTTGCCTGCCTAGAAGAAGCCTTAGAAATTCGCGAACTGGGTTATGAACAACCCATTACTTTAATTGAAGGCATTTTCTTAGATGATGAAATGCAAATTATCATCGATAAAAAAATTGAATGTGTGGTGCATCATCAGCAACAACTAGATTGGTTACGTGCACATAAGGATGCCTATATTGCTCAAGGTCTGAAAGTTTGGGTCAAACTCAACAGCGGTATGAACCGTTTAGGTTTTAAAGTGCCTGAAATTATTGATGTCATCAATGCTTTAAAGGCGGAAGGTTTTACTTGCGTACTGGCGATGCACTTTGCCAATGCAGACGCAGAAAATCATCCTTTAAATGACCAACAACGTGAACAATTCTTACACGTAAAAGAAGCTTGTGCGCCAATCATGGGTTCGTGCTGTAACTCGGCTGCGATTTTCAAATGGCCAGAACTGAATTTTGATTTTGTTCGCCCAGGCATCATGCTATATGGCGCGACACCTTTCTCAGACCGTTCTGTAGAAGCATTAGATCTTAAACCGGTGATGACCTTTACCGCTGAAGTGATTGCTTTAAATACCATTCAAGCTGGTGAATCTGTGGGTTATGGATCGACTTTCGTTGCAGAACAAGAAATGAATCTTGCGATTGTGTCGATTGGTTATGGTGACGGTTATCCACGTGCCTTCCCTAAACAAAACTATGTATCCATCCATGGACAGAAAACGCGTGTGATTGGCCGTGTTGCCATGGATATGATTGCGATTGATATCACCGGTATGCATGCACCGATAGGCACTGAAGTTGAGCTTTGGGGCAAAGATCGTCTGGTTGATGACGTTGCAGAAGCGAACGGAACCATTGGCTATGAATTATTATGCCGTATGAGCGCGCGCCCTGTACGTAAATTAGCTTAATTACGCCAAATCAAAAAGCCCAGATCAAATCTGGGCTTTTTTTTATCTCGCTTTTTTTATTCACTTTTTAAATTGATTGATTTGTTGATCAAATGGTTATTGAAAATAGTCAGCTGTTGGTTTTGCCAATTCAATCAAACCCTGACGCAATGCTTCTGACCAGCCTTTACTGATCATGGTGAAATATGGGTCCTCTTCATAAATGCGCTTACCATTTGGTATTTCTAAACTGTCTTTTTTATAAACCAAAGCATCTAAAGGCATACCCACTGACACATTTGAGCGTATCGTTGAATCAAAAGAAATTAAGCTACAACGCATTGCTTCATCTAGCGGCATATCGTAACGCAAAGTTCGGTCGAGTATCGGCTTGCCATATTTGCTTTCGCCAATTTGAAAATATGGGGTATCTGGTGTCGCACAAATAAAGTTGCCTTGTGGATAGATGTTATATAACTGCATATCCGCACTGCCAATTTGACCGCCTACCAATAAACTACAGTAATAATTACTTTGTTCTAAAATATCTGAGGTGACATCTGAGATGACTTTTTTTAAGGTATGCCCGACCAATTCAGCCACTTCGAACATCGTATTTACACTATATAAATTCGGCTCTTGTTTGACCTCTAGCTGATTTTGTAAATGCCCAATGACCGCTTGTGTTGTGGCTAAATTTCCAGAGGTTTGGATGGTAATAAATCGCTCACCCACAATACCAAAGGAATAAAGTTTGCGAAAAACTGAAATATGGTCAACACCTGCATTTGTCCGTGTATCACTGATAAATACCATGCCATCTTTTAACCGTAATGCACAACAATAGGTCATTTTTATCCCTCAAATGATTAACAACTCAGCACTTGTACAATTGAGCTCATAGACTCAATACCACCTTTATCACGAACGCCTCGAACTGGAGCTACATCCCAGTAGTCCCGCCCAATCGCGACATAAATATGTGATTGTGGTGTAAATAGCTGATTACTGACATCAAAACAATACCATTTATTTTCGATATAGACTTCTACCCAAGCGTGACTAGCAAGATGGCTACTATTCGGTACAAATAAATACCCAGAAATATATCGTGCAGGAATACCCAAATAGCGACACATTGCGATCATGACATGAGTATGATCCTGACATACCCCCTGCTTATAATGAAAAGCATCTATTGCAGAAGTATGTACAGATGTCTGATTCGAAACATAGGGAATATGCGCCAATATCGCTTCAGCCAAACGAATCAGATTGGCACGATTGATACGAGGGACATAACAATCGGCAAAACTTTTCATGTGAATATCGCACTGCGTACTCGGCGTTGGCTGTAAAAATAATTTCGGGTTTAAATCATCCGCATTTGAATCATTTGAACTCAAATTCATCTCTACGATGCCCTGCGCCATAATGGTCATTTGCAGATAAGGTTCGCGCTGCGTTGTGGTCAACCACACATTACCAAAAGTATCCAATTGCATATCACGCTGCCCCGGCACACTCACATCCCAATTTTGCACCTGTTGGTGTGCATTGGTGGACGGGGTCATTTTGATATATTGAATGCTTCTGTTTACCACATCAGTGTAAACATAATGGGTCTGATGGTTGATCATGAGCCTCATACAGCCACCTCAAACATATTTTGGATATGATCACTGAAATGGTAAAAATTTTGGCTATTCGGTTGTTGCTTTAGTGCCTGCCATGCCTCTTGCACGCTTTCCCAGCCAAACTGAACCAAAGCCATGACAATATGTTCAATCTTCGCAATGGTGTATTGAATCTCCTGCTGCATGCGTAGCTGACGATCAAGCTGCTCTATGGCTTGTCCTAAACTAAAAAATAAAAATACATCTTCAGATTCGGACTCTAAAACATCTTGGCAATCTGTTACCACGTCACAGATATAACCCGGGTTATCATTCGCATTACGAATTAAACGGCTGAGTTCTGCATAACTTTTTGCTGAAAGCACACCCCTTAAGTCCTGTATATTACTTTGGGCATATTTAAATTGGCTGGAAAATGACGCCGGTTGCTCCGCATTTAAAACCAATTCATTCATTGAGTCGGCATCGAAGGCTGGTAAACAAAAAGCATGTGCATAGTTCAATGCCATATCGACATCTTGAAATGGAAAAATACTGCATAAATATTGAGTGCGTGCTAAATAGCGCCCCAACCAAAAAATATGTTCTGCATTACTGTTTAATAAAATCATGTTTTGCTCCTTCACTGGAGTGCTATGAGCGTAAATCGTCTACTACCCACGTATCTTTAATGCCGCCGCCTTGCGATGAATTCACCACCAATGAACCTGCTTGCATTGCGACACGAGTTAAGCCGCCCGGTACAATTTCAGTTCGATATGGTGAACTCAGTACAAATGGACGTAAATCGATATGGCGTTCCGAAACATTTGCCTCACTTAGGGTTGGGCTAACAGATAAATTTAAAGTCGGCTGTGCAATATATAAATGTGGTGCTGCGGCCACCTTATCTTTAAAACTATTTAATTCTTGTAAAGAGGCTTGCGGACCGATCAGCATGCCGTATCCACCTGAACCCTGTGCTTCTTTCACCACCAATTTTTCGATATTCGACAGCACATAGTCCAAGTCGTTCTGCTCACGACATTGATAAGTCGGCACATTTTTCAGGATCACTTGTTCGCCTAAATAGAAATGAATCATTTTATCCACATAAGGATATATCGATTTATCATCTGCTACGCCTGTTCCCGGTGCATTTGCAATGACCACATTATGCTGCATATACGCTGACATGAGCCCTGCTACGCCCAAAGTACTGTCAGGTTTGAAACATAATGGATCGAGAAAAGCATCATCCACACGACGATAAATTACATCAACCTGTTGTCGGCCTTTAATGGTTTTCACATAAACCTTATCGTTTTCTACATAAAGGTCACGCGATGTCACTAAGGGTACATCCATCTCCCTTGCCAAAAAAGCATGTTCATAATAAGCACTGTTAAAACGCCCTGGGGTTAAAACCACGATAAACGGGTTATCGACGTAGGCATTTTCTGCAAGAATTTCACGTAAAAGCTGCGGATACTGCTCAATCCCCATGATGTTGCTTTGCTGGCAAAGTTCAGGCATCAGTTTTTGACTGATCTTACGGCTTTCTAGCATATACGACACACCAGACGGTGTTCTAAGATTATCCTCAAGGACGTAAAATTCGCCTGATTGATCTCGGATGATATCAATGCCACTGATTTGGCTATAAATTTTACCTTTTAGCCCATGCATATACATTTGTGGCAAATAGGCTTCATGGGTTAAGACTTGCAGTTCAGGAATAATTCCTGCTTTTAAAATATCTTGTTGATGATAGACATCATGTAAAAACAGATTGAGTGCTTTCACGCGCTGTGCGCAGCCTAGAGATAAATTATTCCATTCCTTTCGTGCAATCACACGCGGAATAAGATCATAAGGTATGGTGCGTTCAATGCCCTCATCTTCGCCATACACTGTAAAAGTAATGCCTTCATAGAGAAAATGTTGTTTTGCAACCTGATTTAGTTGCTTCAATTCATCAAGCGTATGCTGTGATAACCACTGCTCTATCCGTTGGCATGATTCTTTAGCTACCGTTTTGCTGTCGCGCATTTCATTAAAAAAATCCGAATTGAATTGATTAAACAGCGCATATCCTCGAGCAAGTGGTAAAGTTTTTAATGTAGAGACAGAAGTATTAACCAACTTTGCCTCATAACCCTCAATTCCATTTGAAGTTGTATTACGATTTTCTTTCAGCATAGCAACTCCATGTTTTTGTCATGTTTTATGAACTAGATAATGCAATATATATGCCATCAATAAATATGTTGCTTCTCTTTGATTATTTATGCATCATTTTTGCAAAGTGGTACAGCATGTAACTGCTCAAGTTGTGTCAAATTGCGTTATTAAAATCATCTTAGTTTTTTTAGATGAAGACTTGCTTAACGCAGGAAGATTTCTTATTGTGTCCCACAGCATCATTTTATTCATTTAAGTCCAAGTTCAAGCACTAGATTATGTCTTCACAAGAAAAAGAAACGTCGAACAGCCTCTATCGTCAGTGGCAAATTCTTTCACGACTGTCCACAGGTAAGTGGATGGGTACGCGTGAATTACAAGAAATACTGAACCGTGAAGGCATTGATATCAGCCTACGCACCATTCAGCGTGACTTAAATCAAATTTCTCTACGTTTCCCAATTGAGAGCAGTAAAACAACGCCGCAAGGCTGGCGTTGGCGTTCTGATGCACCGATTCAAAGCTTGCCACATATGACCAGCTCGCAAGCGGTCACCTTTATGATGGTGGAGGAGCATCTAAAGCATTTGCTTCCACCGAGCTTAATTGAAGAAATGAATCCTTGGTTTGACCTCGCACGTCGAAGTCTGTCGTCGCAAAATAATGTCCGTCAGTGGATTAACCGCGTGCGGATCGTGCCAGCTACTCAGCCATTGATTCCTCCTGTGGTTGAAAAAGTCGCACAGCAATCGATTTATGAAGGCTTACTACAAGACAAACAACTGGAATGTCTATATCAAGGTCGTGGACAACAAAGCGAAGAAAAGACCTATATTTTAAATCCACTGGCGTTGGTCCAAAAAGGTGCAATTATTTATTTGGTGTGCACACGTCATGACAAAACAGACATCCAAACCTTTGCTTTACATCGTTTTAAATCAGCTACAGTCTTAAATTCACGTGCATTACACCCTGTCGATTTTGATATTGATGCCTATATTGACTCTGGAGCGCTTGGCTTCCGTGTGGACTTCAATAAGCCGACTGAAATGATTCAGCTCAAATTAACCATGTCGGAATCAGAAGCAGTTTATTTTGAAGAAAGTCAGCTAAGTAAAGATCAAGTGATTCAAAAAACCGAAGATGGCTGGGTTGAAGTTAGTGCAACAGTACCATTTACCTCTCAGTTAACATGGTGGCTGCGTAGTTTTGGGAAAAAGATTCAGAAAATTGAACCCGAAGAAGTCGCTATAGTTGTACAACAACGCAATGATTAAACCGATCTAAGGTTTTCTGCTACCTTAAATACTAACTAATGTTACGCACATAAAAGTAATTTCGCATTTTAAAAATGATTTTTAAGTCTATTCGACGGAGTCTTACATCTAGGGTTTAAATAAAGGAATTAGCCTTCGGCTGGAGGTACTTTTGTTTCGGCAAAAGTACCCAAAACCATTGTCATCCGCAAAACTCGTTCACTAACGTCTACTTATTCAAAGTATCGCAAAAACATTTTTAAATAAATGTAGTCCTGTCTCAAACACTTGCGGATGACCTTACCGCGTATCATTCTTTTATTTGAGGTGACAACTTCTAACGCATAATGAATATCTAGTACATTATTTATGCTTAGATTTTCCCTTAAAATATCAACACATAAAAAAGTCCCAACGCTGGGACTGGATAATTTCTTAGAATATTTTTGTAATTTTAGTCGTTTAGGTCAAAGGAACTACAGCATAAGTACCTGCTGAATACCTTATGCCGTAGCGCTAATTTCTCATGGCTATAATCAATTACTGACATAGGCAGGCTAGGTCGGCATTATTATAACGAATAGATTTCATAGTCATATTCAGCACCTCGTGTTTAGAAAGTAAAATCACTATAACCTCCATTTTGTTCACTGTGAAATAACAAGAACCGCGCTACTTTTCATAAATTTTCTTAAAGAACATTCCTGCTTTTCTTATCTCATTTGGCTTTAAATGAAAAAATCATCCAACTTCAGTGCTGCTTTTTATAAATGCTACACTGAATCAACAAATTAAAGCTTGAGCATTGTGCATAAACTCGGCAAATTATGAGCAAATGAGCTGAATAAGATTTTTCAAAATATGGCCAGTCCAGCGCAAACTATTCGCCACAAGCTACTAAATACTTTTTTTTCTCGGCATTCCATTTGGTTTGCTTGTATTTTTATCTTCCTACTCATTTCGAGTTTTCATTTAGGTTATTCCCCTCGTTATATTCAATATTTCATTCCACAAACCTTATTGAATAGTATCTGGGTCATTACTGGGCTTTTGAGTTTATTGGGTTTGTATGACGTCATACAAAACAAACATTCGATCTTAAAAAATTACCCCATCATGGGGCACTTTCGTTTTCTATTTGAAGAATTTCGACCTGAAATTCGCCAATATTTTATTGAATCTGATCAAGATGCTCTGCCCTTTTCTCGTATGCAGCGTAGTTTGGTCTATCAACGTGCAAAAAACCAAAATGCAGATAAACCATTTGGTTCAATTGTTGATGTTTACCAAAATGATTACCGCTTTATTAATCACTCCTTGTCACCTTGCATTCCTGCCATTCCTGAAACATTCCGTATTAACATCGGTAATGAACAATGTAAGCAACCGTATAGTGCATCGATATTAAACATTTCTGCGATGAGCTTTGGTAGCTTAAGTGCCAATGCCATTCGTGCCTTAAACTTAGGTGCAAAAATGGGCAATTTCTACCATGACACCGGTGAAGGCAGTATTAGTCCGTATCACTTGGAAAATGGTGGCGACATTGTTTGGGAACTCGGTAGTGGTTACTTTGGCTGTCGTACCATTGATGGTCAATTCGATCCTGTACGTTTTGCTGAACAAGCCAAGCACCCTCAAGTCAAAATGATTGAGATCAAATTATCTCAAGGTGCAAAACCAGGCCATGGTGGTATTTTACCTAAAGACAAAATTTCCGAAGAGATTGCTCAAATCCGTGGTGTCAGCCGTGAACATGACTGTATCTCTCCATCTAGCCATCCTGCCTTTAGCACCCCTATTGAAATGATGCAATTTATTCAGCAATTGCGCGAGCTTTCCGAAGGTAAACCTGTAGGCTTTAAACTGTGTATCGGGCAACCGTGGCAATTTATGAGTATCGTAAAAGCCATGTTACACACAGGTATTACACCTGATTTTATCGTGGTGGATGGTTCTGAAGGTGGGACTGGCGCAGCGCCGATTGAACTGATTGATAATATGGGGACACCACTGCGTGAAGGCCTACTCTTTGTCAATAACACCCTAATTGGTGCAGGCTTACGTGCAAAAATTAAAGTCGGTGCCAGTGGTAAAATTATTAGTGCTTTTGATATTGCCAGTACCATGGCGATTGGCGCAGATTGGGTGAACTCAGCTCGTGGCTTTATGTTTGCAGTCGGGTGTATTCAAGCTCAAAGCTGTCATACCAACCAATGTCCTGTTGGGGTTGCAACACAGGACAAAGACCGTCAAAAAGCCATTCATGTTCCTACAAAGGCAGAACGTGTTTTTAATTTCCACAAAAACACCATGCATGGTTTATCTGAACTTATTGCCTCAGCAGGTTTACAACATCCATCGGATATCCGTGCACACCATCTAGCGCAGCGCATTAATAACCGTGAAATTAAAAACTATGCACAGCTACATTTTTGGTTAAAAGATGGTGAGCTGCTCAGTTGTGAAAATAAAGATGAAGAAAACTTCTATTTCCGTATGTGGAATATGGCACATCTAGAAAAGTTCTAATCCCTACCGCATAAAAAAGAGGCGACCACGCCACTGCTGTCCCACAATTTTTCACAAGAGGAAGCTCATTTGAGCTTCCTCTTGTTTTATGGGTATTTTATCGGGTGAAAATAAAGCTTTTAAAGTTCTTCTTTCAAACAAATTCACTTGAATTATTC
>NZ_VPDB01000121.1:0-4617 GCF_013417925.1 Acinetobacter sp. YH12218 | reverse complement strand
ACTCGAGCTAATGTAGATTTTGATTCAGCTAAACACCATTTAGATAAATCTACACAAACGGAACATCAGTTAAGAGATATCTTGTATCAGAAAAATACATTATTGAGCTTTCTGAAACAATGTCCTGAAGACGATTGGAAACACAACATTGCCAAACTGATTAATCCTAAATTATTTTTGCATACCGGGTTGAAGCCTTCTTGGGACTCAGAACAACAAAGCGGACATGTTAGTTTCTATGGCCTTCATCTTGATACTTCCAAGCTAGATCTTCCGGTTGAAGCCGAATCACTCAATGAATTGGAGCAGCGCCTTGCAAAGGCAACCACTATTTTGGAAGAGGCTAAAGAAAAATACAGCCATACTGAAAAAGCAGTGGCTGTAGCTGCCAAAGCAGTTCAGAATTTTGAGCTAAACCTCATTAAATTACAGAATGAGCTGCGTCAATGCCGAGAAACATTTGATAGTACCCAGCGTATATTTGAGCAATATAAGCAAAAGATCCAAACAAATGTAATGGATCGGAGAAAATTAGCTGAAGGACAACGTGATCAGGCTCGTCAGCGATTAAAATTATTCAATCAACAAGTAAATGTAGAACGCCAAATGATTCATGATCGTTTTGGCAATGAAAAAAACCAAATTCAGCAGAGTTATGATTTCAAAATTAAAGAACAATTAGAACGTAAAGCAATGTTGGATGAAAGATCTAAATCTGTGATTCATAAATGTGATAATAAACTCATAGATCTTGAATCTTTACGTAATAGTGAATTGCAGCAAAAAGGTTTGGATACTACGCTTTATCAAAAGGCACAGGATCAGCTAAAACAACTGAACCATAAATGTCATATCGTGAAAGATTATGAAATCATCTTGATGCAGTACAAGATTTGGTTCGAGCAGGAATACTCTCGTAAAACGGGGATCTGCACTTTAATCGGAAATCTCGAACAAGAAATTTATGCTTTCCGACAAAATTTTGACAAACTGAATGTCAAAACCGAAAAACTTAAACAACAATCACGTCATGAAGTTAACCTTATTGAAAGCAATCTTCAGCAGGTTGAAGAGGAAAATACCAAGATAGCTTCTTTAAGAAACCGTATTAATTCAGTACTGGAAGGTATTCCGCAGATTGAACAGCTTGAGGTTGCTGCGCCGGTTAGTTTTGAATGGTTTTACCGGAATACGGAGGATCATCTCAATCGTCAGAAAGAACAGCTCAAGGAGTTGAAACAATCCCTCAATACCGTACTAAGTATTTTACGCCAGAATAGTGATTTCGAGCTCTATAAGCAGTGGGAAAATCGCATGGCACTATTGGGCAATGTGAACACCACCACATATGATCTTTACGGTATGAAAGAAATCGAAAATATGCTGTTGGTGGATATTCCCACAAAAGAAAACCTCACGATCAATAGTTTTAAACTGGCTACTTACGATTTACGTAATTATGGACAATCTTTGGCTAAATTCCGCCGTAAGCTGAATGCGATATCTAAGGATCTTACGGAGCAAACCAATACAACCAATCCATTTACAGCGTTAGGTAATATTCAGATTGAATTACTTTCTGTACTTGATGGCCTCAATGTCTATGAGCAGTTAGATCGCTTTGAAAAAGATCTGGATGAAGAATCAATCCAGGAATCATCTCAGCTCATACTACCGAGTGAGAAGCTAATACGGTCATTTGAATCAGCTGTTAAAGCATTAGAAAAGTCGAATGTTCAGACTGACGATATCCGCTCTTTAGTCAAACTGCGTATCAGCTATGAGGAAAATAACCGTAAGGTTTATGTGAACAATGATTCTGATTTGCTTTCCGGCAGTAGTACTGGTTTATCACGATTAATTGTCATTATTATCTTTACGGCTTTAACACGAAAACTATGTCCAGATATCAATACAGTCATCCATGTACCACTCGATGAAATCGGCCAGTTTGATTCACAAAATACAATGCGATTATTCGAGTTGATGCAAAAGCAGAATATTTATCTAGTCTGCGCTCAGCCGAACTTATCCAGTGAATTAAGTGAAAGCTTTGTGCATAAGAATGATATCGACCGAAACTTCGGTATACGCAAGTTTAAAACCCAGAAAAACGAAAAACCTAATCCGCTTTTAGCCTAGTGGGGACCTATTATGCAAATTGCTAAATCAATTTTTTCTGACATTGTAAATGTTTTAATTTCTGGAGGAATTATTGATGAACATGTCCACAAAGATCTCTACCACAAGCTCCAAGATGATCTGGTCTTGGAGGAAATAAATAATTATCTCGATTGGATGGGAAAAAAGTGCGTCCGTACCAAAGATAATTATGGGTTCTACTGTGTCTTTAGTGAAAGTCGCAAGAACAAAGCAACCCGTGAACTTCTAAGAAAACAGTTCAGCGAAATTGTGTCGAAAATGGAGCCCTTGAATGACTGGCTTCGCTTATGCCGTTCAATAAAAGACAATAGTCGTATCATGCAATGTGGGGATACGGTGACTTATGGTGAACTCATCACTGAGGTTGAACGATCTCCACTGATTATGTCGCAACTTAAGGAATTGGTCATTAAATTAGGTAAGGCATCCACCTCACCCAAAGAGCAGATTAGCTCTGTGCTTCAATACCTTGTCAGCAATCAATATCTACATCCAACCGGCAACACTGGCACGACTTATATTGCGACAGCTAAGTGGTCTGTTTTCTATGATGAGCTAGAATACATTTGTACTTTTAATGGCATCAATTACGATGAAATACCTGAACCGGAGCAGGGCGAGCTGATATGAGTGAGTTGGAATATCCAGCAGCCAAAGCGGCAAAAGCGCTCAACAACTATATTGAGCATATCGGTAATGCGATTGTATTTAACAACGCAATTGTGCCTGTAAATGATGACAATGAGTATTTAATCAAAGTATTGAATAAAGCAGAACTTGGCTATTTCAACACTGAAAAAAATGGCTTTAACTTATACAACCACGTGATTTCATTCGTAACGTATTATGAGAAAAAACGTAGGGTTACTGACAGCTCTAAACAGATTCATAAACTTATTTCAGATATTCGTGCCAATATCAGTGAATTTGAAACGACCAAACTCAAAAGTGTAGAAGATGCTGAAATTTATAAGGATGAAATTAGTGAAGGTATTGTTGAATTAGCCAATACTATTTTTGAGAGCTGCTATGATTTCTCCACCCAAGCACTTCAAGACCTGGCATTGTTTAACAATCTTGAGGTCCGTATTCAACGCATTGAAAAAACCATCAGGATTTTAAGTTCATTGACTGAAGTGATGGGCGCACTTTCAACCAACGCAATGCTTGAGCTTGGTGCTTCAGATAAAGATCTTGAAAGTTTGGTGGTAAATAAGCTGATCCCCGTATTCAT
Source organism: Acinetobacter sp. YH12218 (assembly GCF_013417925.1). Lineage (NCBI taxonomy): Bacteria > Pseudomonadati > Pseudomonadota > Gammaproteobacteria > Moraxellales > Moraxellaceae > Acinetobacter > Acinetobacter sp. YH12218. Next base: position 1,220 of record NZ_VPDB01000121.1, on the reverse strand, counting down.
TATCTGTAGTAAAGAGGTGAAATACAGTGCTTCTAAATTAAACAAGCAGTTGTTTGATTGGAAACAAGAATTATCTTCGCAGAAAAAAAGCAACATGGTGGATGCTTTCCACCGCTTTTTAAAAGGAAAATCTACATTAAACCTGGAGTTTGATGAAGCGACGGCGTCAGAAGTTTTTTATCATGTGCCATGCAGTGAACTCATCAGCTATGCAGATCTGGATGCTGATGAAGAACAGGAAACGCTACGTGAACTTGGCTCAAAAGTATTTGCCAAGCGTGAAAAACGGATAGAGCAGAATAAAAATCAAGAAAATCTGCCAGATGTTAGAGAAGGGAGTGAGGTTGTTGAACAGCCTTTAACTGCTTTAGAAATTGCTACGAGTAATTTCTTTGATGCATTGCTTGTGGATGAGGGAAAACATCAACAATTGAGTGGCGTTGAAACATATGAGCTGCTAATGCCAGGATGCGATATCGATTTTTGGCTGATCGCTTTAACCAGCCACTATAGAAACCGATTCAAAGATAAATTGAACATGGAATTTGTCGAAACTATAGATCCTATATTTGATGGAAACAGTTGTGTATCTGATGTCATCATTTCTCGAACTGATAAATTGCAACAGATTGCCTGATAGGAGAACATGAGTGACATTTGGTATACGTGAACTATCGGTAATTCAGACGGCATTGCAATTAAAAAAGCGGTCTATGGCATTCAATAAAACCTGGCAAAAAGTTCATCAGGATTATCAGATTGGTATGGTCCATGGTAAGGAGCTTCACCTTACATCCAAAGAACTGGAGTATTTGGAGCGCTGTATCTATGCAAAACAGGTTAAAGTCGCTCCTGAACAGTCTCTGAATTTAGAATCTGATCGTATGGATTTGTTAAACTTTTTGAAAGATGAAAAGTCTGGTGGATATTCTGTATTCGGCGATCAACTTGTATTTGCATCGGTGCATGCAAAATTGCCATTAAAACAGGAAGAGGTAACGATTGGATATAAGGGCTTAGTGCCCACGGTTCATGCCCATGTGTTGTGTTGCAATAAGATTGAAAAACTGATTATTGTTGAAAATGGAACGATGTTGACGAGACTGTTTGATTGGTATGAACAGCTACCTGAAAAATGGCAAGACAGTCTATTTTTATATCGTGGTCAGGGTCAAAATGCACGTCAGGTGTTTGAATTACTAGCCAAACTTCCCGAACAT
>NZ_VPDB01000120.1:0-4695 GCF_013417925.1 Acinetobacter sp. YH12218 | reverse complement strand
CCGAACTAAAAATCTATAATCAGGAAATCAATAAAAGAAGAATTGGAATTGAGCATGTATTTGGCAGTTTGAAAACCTTCAAAATTCTTGCTGAGCGATATCGCAATCGAGGCAAAAGACTAGCATTAAGATTCAATCTAATTGCTGGAATTTATAACTTGGAGCTGAGTGAAAAATGACTTATGAAAGAAATCTAATAAACAAGGTGAATGGATGGATATTCCATTGATTGAAAATACCTTGGTGATGAATATTGGCGATATGATGGAAATTTTTTCGAATGGCAAATATTTGGCCACCAAGCACCGTGTTAAAAAAGTCTCTGAAGAGCGCTACTCTTTCCCTCTGTTCTGTGCCTGTAATTACGACACAATTATTGAGCCTGTACATTCTACTGAAGCGCCCAAATATCAGCCCCTAATTGGTGGCGAACATTTATTTAATCAAACCGCGCAAACCTTTAGTTATCTCAAAAAACGTATCGCTTCAGGAGAGCTAAGTCTTAGAAATGCTGTGCCATTGTCATCATTTGGTATGGATGAAAATACAGAAGCACAAGGAGCAAGCGCATGAATCTATTTCAGGCTTTAGCACAGCTTCCAGCCAGCCAAGAGGTTTCAGGTCCTATTCCAGACTATTTATATGGTGCTTTTCGCCGTAAAAGCATTAGTTTTTCAAATGGTTTGACGGATGAAAAGACCATTGTGTATTGGTTTCAGTTACGTAGTTTCACCATCGATCTACGTTTAAAAAGCCAAGAAAATACGCCAGTGAATGAGCGTCAAGGCTGGATTGGTAACACCCTATGGGATGCTAAACAACAATTATTGTCTTGGGACGTTAAAGCACACTCAAATTATCAAAATCATGTGCAATGGCCAGAACCTGCAAAACTACATGCGATTGGCAACTGTATTTTAGAATTCTCTCCAAGCAATGCGTATGTCGAAGACTGGCGTCAACAAGTGCATGAAGGGTTATTTTTAGGCCTGCGCTTGAAGTCAGCTTTAGATGTAGAAAGCCATCAGCCATTGCAGATGGATGGCGGTTTAATTATTTGTGATAAGCATGTGGCCTTTGCACTGAGTCGTTTACCTACAGATCAGCAAACTGTTGCCAGCATCGATATATCATCTGCACCTACTATGTATGAAACGGTGATTGAAAGCTTTGAAGTATCCATCGCTGTAGATGGTCTGCATAAGCACTATACAACGACTTCATCTCAGCAAGATCAAGCACTTAACTTTGATCATTTCAAAGTTATTGATGAAACACATTTAATGCAAAACGTCATTATTAATGGTCAAGCAATACAGCTGATGTTCGAGGTGGATATTTATGTTCCACATTATGCATTTCAGCGTCGCACTGATACCACGACAGAAAGTACAGATTGGTTGCAAAATGAAAAACAGCACCTCTTGTACCATGCCGTAGAATGTCTATAGGAAATCAATGTCGTTTATATATTTGCTCATCGCAATCATTGCTGAAGTGATTGCCACGTCCGCCTTAAAAGCCAGCAATGGCTTTACTGAACTAGTACCGATTATTTTTACCGTATTGGGCTATGCCATTGCACTCTTCTTTTTAGGTTTGACCTTTAAATCGATTCCAATGGGATTGGCCTACGCCATGTGGTCTGCTGCAGGCATTGTACTGATTTCTTGTGTGGGCTGGATTGTGTTTAAACAAAATTTAGACCTGCCTGCCATGATTGGTTTGGCCTTTATTTTATTGGGTATTGTGATTATTAATGTTTTTTCTAAAAGCACAGAGCTTTGAGATGTCAGTTTTGAAATGTAATTTTTAAATAATATCTTTGAAATTTTAAAGACTTAAATTGCTATAGATAAAAATGCTCTAGCTTGCTGTTGCACACTAGAGCATACGTTTCGAATGAATTAACTGTGATCAGTCGGCTTCTATAAAATGCCTTTCACTAGAAAAAAGCATCCAACAATACACAACAGCACCGCGAAACATTTTTTCAGTACTGCTGGTGAAAGCGCATGCGCAGTTTTCGCGCCATATTTAGCCGTAAAGAAACTCATCACACTAATGCCCAAAAAGGCATAGATATGAATAAAGCCAATGGTATTTGGAATTTCAACTTGCTGTTGCATACCAAAAAACATAAAGCCTAATGCACCAGCAATGGCAATAGGTAAACCGCAAGCGGCAGACGTCCCGACTGCTTTTTGCATCACCACGCCATTTGCCGTTAAATACGGTACCGTAATACTACCGCCGCCAATCCCGAAGATGGCCGATGCCACACCAATGCCCGAACCTGCTGCAATTTGTTTAGCTGTAGATGGCAATATTTTGTTTGGATCGACTGGCTTTTTTGCTCCCATAAACATGGTATAAGCCACCCAAAGTAAAAACACACCCACAATTATTTGCAGATGTAAGCCTGACAGCCAGCCTGCGATCCCAGCACCAGCAAAACAGCCAATCGCCATAGGCGGAGCTAAATTTTTAAATATAGGCCAAATTACAGCGCCATTTTTATTGTGCGCCATCAATGAACTGATCGATGTCACCACAATCGTAGCCAAAGATGTACCAAGCGCCAAATGCATAATCACATCAGGGCTATAGCCCATTTGGCTAAAAACAATATAGAGCAATGGCACAATGATGGTGCCACCACCGACACCAAACAGCCCTGCAGCAAAACCAGCAAATGCACCAATAATTAAGAAAGTAATGAGTTCCACGAAATATATACTTTTAAAGAGATGTATTGAAGAAGTTGACTGGTTTAAGCCAACTCCACTTGACCCACAGCATGATAAGCACGGTTGAAATACACCAGACTTTCTTCCTGCTGACTTTGCTTGATTGCAACCACACGGCACATAAACACACTGTGCGTACCCACTTCTTGAATCTGTTCAATCTGACAGTCAAAACTAACTAAAGCATCTTTGAGTATCGGTGAACCTGTTTCTAATACAGTCCAAGAACCCAATTTAAAACGCTCTTCCGAATTGAATTTGCTTGAAGCAAAAGCATTGGAAATTTGCTCATGCTGTGCGCCTAAAACATTGACAGAAAGAACTTTATTTTCAATAAAATGCGCATGAGAACGAGATGTTTGATTCATACAAACCAGCAAAGTTGGCGGTGTATCTGTCACACTGCATACTGCTGATGCTGTAAATCCATGCATGCCTGCTTCACCCTCAGTCGTAATCACGTTGACTGCAGTCGTCAATAAAGACATTGCATTTCTAAAATCAGTTGCTTCAATCATCTCTTCAATCTCAATGGTCTATATGGCTTATCTCTTTCTCAGGTTTGGGCAATAGCAAATTTAATTTCCTTATTGCCCTTACATGAAATTGAGTCAGCTCGAATTTATGCGGTCAATTCTTGGCGAATAATGGCAGCGCCTGCGCTTAACGCATTTAGTTTGCCTTGCGCCACTTGGCGAGGTAAAGGCGCCATACCGCAGTTTGTTGAAGGATATAGCTTGTCGGCATCTACAAACTGCAATGCTTTGCGTAATGTATTAGCTACTTCTTCTGCTGTTTCAACCTGATTGGTTGCTACATCAATTGCGCCAACCATCACTTTTTTACCGCGAATCAGTTCGATTAAATCCATCGGTACACGAGAGTTTTGGCATTCAAGCGAGATAATATCGAGCTTAGATTGCTGCAGTTTCGGGAATGATTCTTCGTATTGGCGCCATTCATTACCCAAAGTCTGTTTCCAATCGGTATTGGCTTTGATGCCATAACCATAGCAAATGTGAACAGCAGTTTCACATTTCAAACCTTCAAGCGCACGCTCTAAGGTCGCAATACCCCAGTCATTGACTTCATCAAAGAATACATTAAATGCAGGCTCATCAAATTGGATAATGTCCACGCCTGCCGCTTCTAGCTCTAAAGCTTCTTGATTCAGAATTTTAGCAAATTCCCAAGCCAATTTTTCACGGCTTTTGTAGTGACCATCATACAAGGTATCAATCATCGTCATTGGGCCAGGCAGCGCCCATTTGATCGGCTGATTGGTTTGGCTGCGTAAGAATTTTGCATCATCCACAAACACTGCTTTCTTACGAGATACTTCACCCACGACTGACGGTACACTTGCATCGTAACGGTTTCGAATACGCATCGTTTCACGCTTTTCGAAATCTACCCCTTCAAGATGTTCAATAAATGTGGTCACAAAATGCTGACGGGTTTGTTCGCCATCGCTGACAATATCAATGCCCGCATGAATTTGTTCATGCAAAGATAATTTCAACGCATCACGCTTTGCATCTAATAATTCTTCGCCTTCAAGTTTCCATGCTGACCACAATTTTTCAGGTTCAGCCAGCCAAGATGGTTTAGGTAAGCTGCCAGCAGTTGAAGTTGGGAGTAAAATGGCCATATTCGATCTTCTATCTCTATATTCTAAATTTCGCAAAAACAAAATGTGATCAATTGATTATTAAATTCATATTGAGAGTCCCTTCTCCCTTTGGGATGAGGAGCATGCTCCGCAAGAGGATGAGGGAGCTTTTCATATAAATCCTCTCCCTAACCCTCTCCTTAAAAGGCATAGGTATCTACACATTTTTTATAAATTGAATGCGATCTGAGCAATCGCATTCAGCTCATCAGACGAATACTCTGACAACAACTGAAGAGTGTTTAATAGTATTGAAAGCCCTGCCAGTATGGC
>NZ_VPDB01000119.1:0-4751 GCF_013417925.1 Acinetobacter sp. YH12218 | reverse complement strand
TGAATTGAGTGGTCTAATTAACGGAACCATATTAACTATATACAGTAATTCCTAAAAAATACTTGATTTCAGGTATTGCAAAGTCAAGTAATGTGTATCTAATAGCACATAACTTTACAAAAACACAGGTTTTGGGGATGTGTGATGAACAAAATTTATAAAATCGTATGGAATAAGGCACTAGGGCAGATGGTTGTGGTGTCTGAACATGCCAAAAGTGCTGCCAAAGGAACAACAGTTGGCACGCATTTATCTCGTCCATTACACAAAACCCAAAACGTATCCGCGTGTCCGCAGTGGTTATTGTGTAGTCTAAGTCTCAGTATGGCTTTAGTTGCCAATGCAACATGGGCTGGGGTTGCCAATACTGCATTACCTACAGGAGCAAATATAACGCAAGGTTCGGCACAAATCAGCCAAAATAATAATAGCCTAAATATCAACCAAAATAGCCAAAATCTCTCGACAAATTGGAATACTTTTAACATTGGCAAAGATGCCACAGTGAATTTTAACCAACCGAATCAATCTTCGATTGCTGTCAATCGGGTGCTGGACAATAACGCCAGTCAAATCATGGGTAAATTGAATGCCAATGGTCAGGTATTCTTACTTAATCCAAACGGAGTGATTTTTTCCAAAACCGCACAGGTGAATGTCGGTGGAATTGTTGCCTCAACTTTAAATCTTTCCGACAGCGATATTGCACAGGGCAAATTCACCCTAAAAAACAGTCTTGAAAATCAGGGCAATGTAGGCAGTGTAGAAAACTACGGTTCGATTATTGCGGGTGGCGGTGTGGTGGCGTTGATTGCGCCAACGGTCAAAAATCACGGCACGATTCAAGCCAATAATGGTGTGGTGCATTTAACCGCAGCCGATCAAGTGACTTTACAGCTGCAAGATGGCAGTTTAGTCGAATATCAGATTGATTTAGGCACGTTACAGGGTTTGGTGGAAAATGGCGGTGCCATCCAAGCCGATAATGGAGCGGTCTATTTAACTGCCCAAGCCAAAAATAGCTTGAGTAAAACGGTGGTGAATCATACAGGGATTATCGAAGCCAATCGCTTAGAAAAAAATGCCAAAGGTGAAATCATTCTATTGGGTGATATGCAAACGGGCACAACCACCGTGAGTGGCACGCTTAAAGCTGAAGGCAAAAATGGTCAAGATGGCGGGTTTATTGAAACCTCAGCCGCAAATGTACAGATTGCGGATAGTACCCAAGTTTCGACACGTTCCGACGGTGGCAAAACAGGTGAATGGTTGATTGACCCCTTTAATGTAACGATTTCTAACCAAGCACAAGCTGGCAATAATAATGCAGGCAACACATTCACCCCAAGCCAAAATGACAGCATTATCAATGTAGGTACATTAAACAGTGCTTTAGCGAGTAATAATATTACCGTCACCACCGCAGGGGCAGGCACACAGGCAGGCAATATCAATGTCAATGCTGATGTAACGTGGAATGCCAATACAGCACTGACACTACGTGCGGATAACGACATCAATATCAATGCCAATATCACTGCAACCAATAATAACGGCAAATTAAACCTACAATATGGGCAAACTACCAGCAATATCAACGCCAACTATTATTTAAACAATGGTGCAAGAGTAAATCTAAAAGCAGGGCAGAACTTTAGTACCCAAAAAGGTGCAAACGCACCGATAAATTATACTGTGATTACCGACTTAGGTGCAGCAGGTTCGACCACAGGTACAGATTTACAAGGGATTAATGGCGGCTTAACTGACAACTATGTACTCGGTGCAGATATCGATGCAACGGCAACATCGGGTTGGAATGCTGGGCAAGGCTTTAGTCCAATTGGAACTTTAGTAGATGAATTTAAAGGCAAGTTTGATGGTTTAAATCACACCATTTCGAATCTATATATTAACCGACCATCACAGAGTTATATTGGCTTATTTGGTTATAGCAATGGGGCAACCATTCAAAATGTGGGGATAATGGGTGGCTCAATTACAGGACATTCTTTTGTCGGTGGCTTGGTGGGGAGGAATTATAACAACGCTACGATTCACTCTAGTTATGCGACTGCCCAAGTGATAGCAAATTCTTTTGCTGGCGGTCTAACAGGTGCGAACTCAAGTGGTTCTCGTATTGAAAATAGCTATGCCACAGGTGATGTCACGGCACAAGGTACAAATAGTCAGGCAGGTGGCTTATCGGGAAATAATTATGGTAATTCTACGATATTAAATAGCTATGCCACAGGTAAGGTGACAGGTGTTGATATTGCAGGTGGGCTTTTAGGTAATAATGATAGTTCTACAGTAGAAAACAGCTATGCAACAGGTCAAGTGAGCATTAGTACTGGAACTGAGCAAGGTGGGCTAGTCGGTCGGACTGGTGGGACGATTAAGAATAGCTATTGGAATAAGGATACCACAGGACAAGGTGCTGCGGTGGGCGATGCAACGGGTACACTGACGCAGGTGCAAGGCTTAAGCACCGCTCAAATGAAACAAGGGGCTAGTTTTGTCGGTTTCGATATAGACGGACAAGGTGGAACAGGCAAAGTCTGGCGAATCTATGAGGGTAATACCGCACCGTTATTACGTTCGTTCTTAACTCAGGCAACGCTGGATTCACTAGCGAACCAAAACAAAACCTATAATGGTCAAACGCAAGGGGTAGATTTAAGCAGTATATCGCTTGCAGGCTTGGATAATAGTAAAATCTTTGCAGGACAAAGCAGCTCTAAAAATGTCGGTACATATAATATCGGTCTGTATTCCAATCAACAAGGCTATGATTTGATTGGAGGAAGTGCGAGTTTAACGATTGATCCAGCGACTTTAACCATTACTGCCAATGCAGCAACCTCCATCTATGGCGATGCAATCACTGGATTAACAGGAACAGTGACAGGTTTTGTCAATGGTGAAAATTTGGCGAATGCGACGACAGGAACGGCATCATTTTCAACTACAGCAACCGCAACAAGTCATGTGGGTCAATATGCGATAGCGGCTAGTGGTTTAACTGCAAATAATGGCAATTATGTTTTTGTACAAAATGCAGCGAATACAACAGCTTTAACCATTAATCCAGCGACATTAACCATTACTGCCGATGCAGGACAACATAAAGTCTATGGCGATACCGACCCGACATTAGGTTATGCTGTATCAGGTTGGAAACTCTCTGATGATAATAGTTTGTTAACAGGTGCTTTGGAGCGTGCTAGTGGCGAAAATGCAGGTTTGTATGCCATGAATAAAGGCACAGTTGCCGCAGGAGGCAACTATACCATTGCCTATAACAGTGCATCGCCGCAATTTGAAATTACCCCAGCGACTTTAACCATTACTGCCGATGCAGGACAACATAAAGTCTATGGCGATACCGACCCGACATTAGGTTATGCTGTATCAGGTTGGAAATTCTCTGATGATAATAGTTTATTAACAGGTGCTTTGGAGCGTGCGGCAGGGAAAAATGTGGGGAATTATGCGATTAACCAAGGAAGCTTACTTGCCACCAGTAACTATGACATTAGCTATACAGGGGCGGATTTTGCGATTACCCCACGGACCTTAACCGCAACCATCAATGCCCAAAACAAAGTCTATGATGGCAATAGTTCGGCGGCAGTAATTTATGGTGATAATCGTGTATCAGGTGATTTTTTAAACATTACAGGCAATCCAGCGACATTTAGCGATAAAAATGCTGGAAGTAATAAAACTGTGATAGTGAATGGCTTAACTTTATCAGGAGCAGATGCAGGGAACTATGTTCTAGCTGCAACTACAGCAACCGATACTGCTGATATTAGTAAAGCGCAAGCAATCGTTACCGCCAATAGTTTAAACACAGTTTATAACGGACAAAATCAAACGGTGACAGGCTTTAGTGCAACAGGCTTGGTTGGTGGTGAAGATGAATCCGTCTTAACTGGCATCAGCACTACAGGCGGTCAGGGTAAAAATGCCGGTAGCTATAGCCATACCGCATCAGGCACCGATAGCAACTATGACATCACCTTTGTTGATGGTGCATTGGAGATTGCTAAAGCCAAAGCCACGGTGACCGCCAATAGTTTAAACACGGTTTATAACGGCAAAGACCAAACGGTGACAGGCTTTACAGCAAGTGGGTTAGTTGCAGGCGAAGATGAAGCTGTACTTAGCAATGTATCGGCTTCTGTGACAGCGCAAGAGGTTGGAAATTATGCCAACAAGGTAACAGGCAGCGACGATAACTACGAACTGACCTTTGTCGACGGGGTGCTTAGCATTCAGGCAAAACCTATCTGGGGTAACCCATATCAGCGTGCAATCCGTACGCAGCCTGTACAACAAAAACCTAAAGCCTTTGAACAGGTTGAAATAGAAGTCGAAGGGCAAGGGATTAATTTAGAAAATATTCAAACATTGGGGAGCAACTAATCATGCAAACAATGCAAAAAACCGTACTCGCAAGCATGTTGTCTTGTATTAGTCTGAGTGTATGGGCAGATGTTGTTCCTAATGCTGGGCAACTATTACAACAGCAGCAAATGATACCGTATCAGCCCCAAGCAGCGATTGAGTTAGAGTCAGCGACAACTGTACCACCAGCTTTGGCAAGTGATGAACGGATACGCGTTGAGAAAATTCAAATTACTGGTAATCAAAGCTTAAGCAGAGAAGTATTGCATGCACTGGTGGTCGATTACGAAGGTAAAACCCTAACTTTAGGCGAACTACAACAACTCGCCATACAG
>NZ_VPDB01000118.1:0-5095 GCF_013417925.1 Acinetobacter sp. YH12218 | reverse complement strand
AGCCAAAGCGTATTTTAAAGCCTCTAAATCTTAAAACTTCAAATATTCAAACTGTGAAACTCTTTAATCAATTAAATATTTAAGCTTAGTCGTAAGCAAAGAGTTTGTTTTTGCTTTTCCCCCCTCAAACAACTCATCTCTTGATTTAGTCCAGTACCGCAATAATTACAGATAGCCTTTGTTTCTGTGCTAACAACATTCGTGCCGAATATTGTTAGCACAGAAACAAGATGCTATTGTAATTAAGCAAGCCTACTCTGTAGCTACAATTTTCAGCCCTGCTACGCAGTTCCGAAAAGTTGTAGCACAGAAGTCTTGTTGGATGGCTTCGCCCCCAAACCCCCAAAAGCAAAACCCTCAATAGGGGAGTGGTAAAAATGGATGATGAAGACTTAACAAGATTTAAAAAGATCAATCCGAAATCAGAAGTTAAACGTCTACGTCTGACAGTTGATGAAAAAAATCAGCTTGATGATTTTCTTGAGAAAAGAAATTTACAGTTTAGTGACTTCAATAATCGACTAATCAAAAATGCGATTAGTGCAGAATTTCATTTAGTTGAAATGCCTGATCACTATTTGAAACCTACATTTCCACTTAAACAAAAAAAGCACCACCGAGCACCGCCAAAAGTAGACCCAGCCGTATTATTCGAACTTGGTCGGGTAGGTACAAATCTGAATCAGTGTGCTAGAGCCTTGAACCTGATTAAAAATGATAAAGCATCTGAATTGGATCTCACTCAAGAATTTAGCTTTATTGAATGTCTGCAAGTGCTTCAAGCAATTCAAGAAGATATACATAGCGTTATTGGTGAGATTAAAAAAACTACCATGTCTGATACAGCTATCGAGAATGCGAGAGTCCGAGTAGTCAAAGCCGTAGAGTTAGTGGAGGTCGAAACCGATGCACATTAAATTTACGAAACATGGCAAAGGCTGTCCACGGAAAGCCGTTGGCTACTTACTTGCTGAAAAAGATGCGAAAGGCGATTTGCGTCCTGATATTCAGACGCTTAGAGGTGATGCACAAACATTTGTTGCCATTACTGAAAGCCTAGATTTTGATTATCGCTACAGCTCCGCTGTCATTGCATGGTCAAAAGACGACAATCCAAGCGATGCACAGATTCAAGAAACATTAGATCAATTTGAAAAACATGCTTTTGCTGATTTAGACCCAACACGCTATCACATGAATGCCGTGTTACACGTTGCTCAAGACGGTTCAAAGCATGTGCATGTTCTAGTACCACGAGTCGATCTTGGAACAGGTAAGTCGTTAAATATTGCCCCTCCCGGACACGAAAAATATTTCGACAAAGTTCGGGATTATTTAAATGAAAAACATTCCTGGTCCAAACCTGATGACCTTGCCATTTTAAAAGCTGATGTACAGCTACCACACCACACGCATTCACAACGTGCAGCGGCCGTAGAAATCAATTTCTCAGGTAAAACCAAGCCTGAAAAAAAAGAGCTTTTAAATAAAATCGTTGCCCAACGCATTAACGCAGGCGTGATTCAAGACCGTAACGATGTTGTCCAAACGCTTGCTGAATATGGAATCATCACACGAAACGCTAAAGACACTATTTCAGTCAAATTGCACGGTGATAAGACAGCCGTGAAGCTCGCAGGGGAGTTTTATAAAGATGGATTCAATGTCACTGCTTACGCAGAAAATCGAGCTAGAGCAGAAGCAGATCAAAGCGCATCAAGAGCAAATGAAGTCGATGCAAAACGAGTTAATGAACTCTATAACAAACTTCAACGAGCAACTGAATCAAGAGCTAGATTCTTTGCAGACAGATACGCTGAAACGCTTACAGATCATAGACAACGAGATACTACAGCACAGTCAAGTTTTGATCAGCAAAACCCAAGACCAAACGGAGTCAGTTTACAAGCTCACACAGAAATCAGCAGAGTTATTGAATCAAGTCCAAACTTTAGTGAAGCAAGCCGAAAACTTGAATATTCAGAGCTTAGAGCAACAGCAGACACAGCAACAACAGCAGAAAATCAGTCTAATTTTGTCAGTATCATGCACAGCGTTACTGCTAATTCTGATCCTGATTTCATTGGTGAAGTAAATGAGCGAATTACAGCAGTTAATCAGTCAGCAAGTCAGCTTGCTACAGAAACAGAACGAGCTACAGCAGACTTGTATCAACGAGCAGAAGAAGTACATCGAGCACTTAGAACAGCGCAACACAGCACTAATTCAGCAGATGAACCAAGTGCCACAAGTCGATTTGACAGAATCTTTACAGAAGTTCGGAATGCAAGCGCAAAAACATTTGCAAGAGAAATTGCTCACTGTGTTGAACAACTCGAACATCGAAAAGTTAGTGCAGAGCAAGATCAATCAAGAACTAAAACCAATTCTGGACGATATACAGCTCACACAATCGCAATTAACGAAAGCACTTTCGACAGCATCATCATTGAATACAGCAACAAACAACGAAATCAACGTCAGCGAGTTAAACAACAAGCTTCAGAAGCTAGAACTTTCAGTCAACAACTTGATCGAACAACTAAACACATTGATTTAATTGCACGACAACTCAGTAATGTTGTGATTAAGCCGAAGCCTTGCACTGATTTAACTCGATATTTCAAAAACAATGGTTATCGCTCACCGACTGCGGAGCGTATTGCGGTCTGGTCAGAACGTCAGCATGAAGCATTTAAGAATCGAAATATTGAACAAGTTGCTTACTACATCGAAACCAAATACCAAGAGCTTGGGCACTATAAACGCTATGAGAACGGTTTAAGTCGAGATGAAATTAATATTGTAAACAGTATGATACGTAATGATGAGCGCATTATTGATTATATGAAAAAGTCAGGCTGTCATCTGAATTACGACACTCGACAAAAGCTCAATCGAACATTCTCACTTGAACGAACTTCAAACGAATATCGCTTAAATGATCTTGTTAAAAAAGAAAACGAAGTTAAGCCGTTATTTCAGGCGAAGCCTGAAACAAAAGCTATTGAACGTAATAATGACAACGGATTCACAATGTAGGAGATGAAAAAATTATGAAAATAGATATTAGCGAGCACTTTGAAACATCATCAATCAGTGACGTTGCTTATGCTGCAATGCTTACTTTTTCTGAAATGGAAAATGTAGACTTGTCTTATTTACATGATGTGTACGAACAATTAAATGCAGAAAAACATTGGCTGTTACAGCTAAATTGGTGTCATGAAAAAATGGACAATCAAAACTTTTTTACTTTGTGTAAAAGCTTGAACTATGACCCGATTGAGTTAAATCAAGCATTCAACGTGATCAAGCGTAAAAGTAGAAGATGACCCTTTATTTTTCTGCGTAGCAATGTTTTACATTGCTGTACTCGAAAAAAAAGTGTCTTAATTTTGAACAAATTGCAGGTTTTGATGTGGTAACAGATTTATTTTTGCGAAAATTCAACGAATGAGAAAAAAAATCTTGCAATAGTTGTAGAGTAGCTTCAAATTGAGAGCAATTAGATACATTTTCTTGAATTAGAAAAAGTACAGACCAAAAAAAAGCCCTCTTATCTTGGCGGACAATGGCTTCTTTCTGGCTTCATCAACCGACTTGTTAGTAGCTGAATCCACAATGTATAGGCTTATTATGAAGTGGATACAGTGATTTAACAAGTCTAAATAACTGACTTGTTTATGCTAAAAACCGTAACAGCGTTTAATTTACGCAAAAAAGCCCTGATTTTTGAAGAACAACAGACTAGAAAGTCTGATCTTGACGCATCTCTTAGCGTTTTTCGTCTTTCAATTCCCGATTCTTGCCCGCTTTGGACTTCTAAAATTGCGCTAGCAGGTGAAAAGCCTTGTTGGTTTCACAAAGATGAGCCTGATTTTGCTGATTTCGCATATTTAAAGACTGCTACAGATTTTAAAGTCGGCACATTGATCATTGATATAGACAGACCAGTTGCAGACAGTATCGAAGCCCTTATTTACAGCACTTTAAATGCTCCAGTTCCTAATTTAATTGTCAAAAATCCCGCAAATAAACATGTACAGTTGATTTATTGTCTAAAAAACTGGGTATGCATTGATACAAGCAATAAAAAAGGCAATTACAGCACAAAAGCACACAGCCTCTATAAAGCCCTCAAACGCCATTTAAACGCCATATTTGGCGGTGATGATGCTTATCATAACTTTATCGCTAAAAACCCCTATAGCGAGCAGTGGGACGTAGTAGGGATGCGTTCAACAAGCTACGAGATGTATGAACTTGCTCGAATTTCAGAACTAGAAGTCAAAAGCACAACATTCATTGAGCGACTACAATCGAAGCAGACAGATAAAGCACTCAAACAAGCGTCAGATCGTGCAACAGTAAAAACAGGTGAACGTAATGACTTCTTGTTCAATACTGTGCGTGTACGTGCCTATTCACTTTATAACAAGCATTCAAAGAACTGGACAAGACAGCAATTTGAAAACTGTTTGAATGATTTTGCGAACGAATTAAATGAAACAAAGTGCAGCCCTCCAGTTCAAGTAAGTGAAGTTGCTACGATTTGCCATAGTATTACGAATTACTGTTATGGATCGTTTGGAGAAAAGCAAAGAATGACAAAGTCTGAAATTAGTGAAATTGCTGCGAAATGTGGGAAAAAAGGGGGTAAAGCCAAAGGATATGCCTATTCAAAACAAAGACAAGAGGCTCGAAGACTACATAAACGTGGAAAGAAAGCCACAGATATAGCAAAACTCACTGGTTTATCAATACGCTCAGTCTATAACGCAATTAATGAGTCTAAATCTCGAAAAACGGCTATTAAAACAGAAAAAACAAAAGTGCAAGAAATTAAAGTAAAAAACATTAAATATCATAGATTTAGCCCTATATTTAATGCAAATAACTATCAGTGTAGTGTGCTCTTGGTAAAAGAATTACGTAGTAATTCTCATCTTGTATGCGAGCGAAGCGAGCCAAAGCGTATTTTAAAGCCTCTAAATCTTAAAACTTCAAATATTCAAACTGTGAAACTCTTTAATCAATTAAATATTTAAGCTTAGTCGTAAGCAAAGAGTTTGTTTTTGCTTTTCCCCCCTCA
>NZ_VPDB01000117.1:0-5167 GCF_013417925.1 Acinetobacter sp. YH12218 | reverse complement strand
AGGATCAGAAAGCTTGTTTGAATCGATGTATTTCATCCGCAGATTATGCACGAATGCTAAGAAATCCGGAGTGCAAATATTAACCAAAAAGAAGATCGTTTTTTGATTTATGAAAGAGATCTATTAATTAAAGATTTTATTCGGTAGAAATTAAAGCTCACGCATGTGGGCTTTAATTAATAGTATAGGTAATAGTGCACTACTAGACTAAACAATTAAATTGGTCATCTGAATAATTGTTCTGCTGTTAAAAAATTAATATATTAAATGAATACCTTATGCATAACTATTGAACTATTCTTACTTTTGCGCCACTCTAAGAAAAACAACCTATTGTAATTTATAAAATATGTTTTCAAAAATTAAATTCGGCATCTTTAAAATAATTCTCGATACACATATTTTAATTTTTTTAATATTCGCTTTCATCTTCATTCATTATTTATTTATACTTTTCTTTCGGTAACAAACTTTTTAATCTTAGTAAAAACTATGAACACTTAAATTTTATAAGTTCTCTTTTAGCATCAAGTGCTACAACTTTTGCCGCTGTTACTGCAGCAATACTCGTTTTGAATTGGAAACAACAACATAATTTATCTTTAATTTCAAAATTGATTTCCGATGTTTGGGATCTACATAGTAAATTTACTTCAGAAATTTACAAATTAGCTTATGGCTTCTCCATTCATACAACTGAGGATGAATATAAATCTATTTATTCCGAACTGGTTCAGATAGCTGTTCCTTTACGAACAAAAGCACAACAATTACAAATTCTTTTTGAAGGAAAAATTGATCATAAGAGCTGGGAACTACTTCAAAACTATATAAACTATCTAGAATATTTTTATCCATGGAATGCTATAGACTTTTTAGAGTTTAGGGATTGCCGACATGATTTCAATACTGAATTTAGGCATGCAGATTCTTCAATAATACATGTTTGCCAAAAATACATATCTTTAGAATAAAACCCATACCAAGCATGGGTTTTACATCGTTTTTATAGCTTATGCAAATTATGCTGTTTTCGCGAAGTTTCCATTTCCTATTAGACGTACCTGCTCTTCTTCACGGCGCATAATCACTTTACCATTCCGCACACTTAACACCGCTTTGGCTTGATTGGCGACAACATCATAATCATTCTGCCCCGGCAAAATAATAAAACTTGCAGGGCGGCCAACTTCTATCCCGTATTGATTACCCAAGCACAGTGTTTTCGCAGAATTGTCCGATACAAAATCTAAGCAGCGCTGTAAATCTTCATAGCCCAGCATATGGCAAATGTGCAGACCCGCATCCAAAATGCGCAGAATATTGCCATTGCCTACTGGATACCACGGGTCACGAATTGAATCCTGAGCAAAACTAATATTCATACCTGCACGGTCAATTTCTGCAACTCGGGTTAATCCACGGCGTTTAGGATAAGTATCAAAACGGCCCTGCAAATGAATACTTTCAGTTGGGCAGGAAATAAAATTAATCTTCGAGCGTTTTAGCAAGCGGAATAACTTATAGCAATACGCATTATCATAAGATCCCATAGCCGTAGTGTGGCTGGCTGTGACACGCTCCCCCATGCCGCGTACACGCGCTTCATCAGCAAGTACTTCTAAAAAACGCGATGCAGGATCATCAATTTCATCACAATGTACATCGACTAAACGATCATATTTTTCAGCTAAATCCATCAGAAAATGTACTGAGCTCACCCCTTTTTCACGGGTATATTCAAAGTGCGGAATACCGCCAACCACATCTGCACCCAGCTTGATTGCTTCTTCCATCAAGCCGCGGCCATTTTTATAAGATTCAATTCCTTCTTGCGGAAAAGCCACAATCTGCAGATTTACTTTAGATTTAATTTCGTCTTTCACTTCTAGCATCGCGTGCAGTGCAGTAAGCGCAGGATCTGTAACATCCACATGAGTCCGCACATGCTGTATACCGTGCGCCACCAGCATATCCACGGTTTTTTTCGCACGAAGTTTAGTATCTTCAAAAGTAATAGTTTCTTTACGTTGCCCCCAGCGCTCAATGCCTTCAAACAGCGTACCCGACATATTCCATTCAGGCTCACCCGCTGTCAGTACGGCATCAAGATGAATATGCGGATCAATCATTGGCGCCATAAGCAGCTGCTGTTTGGCATCAATAATTTGTGAAAATTCTCCGTTTGGATTGTCATTGCTTTGAAGCACACCATCTTGCAATTCAATACGGTCAAATTTTCCATTGCTATAGGCAACTGTATACAATCCCTCTTTATGGCGTAATTTTGCATTAATCACTTTCGCGCTTGCTGTATTCATCTCTGTATTTCCTATTTCAATCTATATAAATTAGTGGGTCATGTGCCAAATCAGCAAAGCAACAGATGCATTCAGCCTAAAATTGGCATGGCTAATGGCCTGACCTGTTAGTGCTTCAATTTTTTGAATGCGCTGATTTAAAGTGTTGCGGTGAATGCCTAGACGCTGTGCAGATGCATTCAAGTTGCCATTTTCTTTCAGTACGGCATCCAAGGTTTCCAGCAGCAGATAAGGATGTTTTTTGTCACTGAGCAGCAACATGCCTATGGTTTCCTGCATAAATTGCTGAATGACTGATTTATTTGGAATGGCTTTGAGCAATTTCAAAATGCCTAAATTTTTGTAGAGACAAATACCATTTTCTGCCTGCACATCTAAAGCAATATCCTGCGCCTGCGAGGCTTCCCAAAAACCGCGCTGAAAAGCGACGGCGGAATTGACTTGATTGGACAGTCCTGCAAAAACTTTTAGCTCAGCATCTAAAGTGTTCAAATGTTCAATGAGGCTGGATAATGCTTTCATCCAATCTTCAAGGCTGTCATGTTCTAAAGACAGTACTGCAGTAAATTGATCGCCTTGCCGGATAACGGGAAAAACCTGCTGATGCTGCTTGCACCAACTGTCCAGTTGCTCATAACACTGCTGCTTCCGCTGATACAGCTGAGATTCCAGAGATTGTTCACCGCCTTGAAACAAAGCTTGCATATTGCCTAATTTAAAGACTGCAATAGCATGCCGACCCAGCACAGGCAGATCCAAATGTTTGGCTCTCAGCTGTATGGTTTCTAAAGAGGGATAATCCCCCATTAATAGCTGTGTCAGTACATCCTGCGCAGATTTTTTTACTTGAGAAAGCTGAACTAAGCGTGTGCCAATGATATGCGTGACTTCAATCATTTTCAGGCTGTACGGCTGTTCAATTAAAGGCAGCTGCAATTCTTCAGCGCGCTGAATCACGCTAGGCGGAATTACATGAATAAACTCTGCACCAGTCATGACCACTAAGCCTGAAACATTACGCTGTGAAGCCTGTTCCAGCAAAGCCAGCAAGTTGTTTTCATCTCGCACATAATTAATGCCTGTGACAAAAACCAGCTCACCACCTTCAATCCAGTCTGCAATACTTTCATTTTCCGCAACATAAAACCAGCGTACGGTTTTATGCACATTGCTTTGCCCTGCCCGCAGTTTCATTTCATACAGGGCTGGCAGATTAAGCACATCTTGCACACTCATGCTCATGGCTTACTCCGCCGCCTGCTGTAATACAGCCTGCTTAACTGGAAAGAGCGCATTCAGTACGGAATAGCATATAAATGCCACTGCTATACCAACAAGTGGCGCAATCCAAGGCGATGTATACGCGCAAACTGCACCCAAGCTGTAAGCAATCAGTCCAATCCAATTAAAGTTAGGCAATTGAGCTTCTGCCAAACGTGGATATTTTCCCTTATAGCGCACCCAATAGTCCGCCATAATTACGCCACCCACAGGCGGAATAATTGCACCCAGCAGTAATAAAAATGGAATCAGCAGCTCATACATACCCATCACCGCGAGAATGATGCCGACCACAGCAGAAATCATAACCATGGTTTTACGACGTTCACTGCGTACCAAATGGCATGCTGCTGCAGAGACGTTGTAAATCGTTGGCCCTTGAATCGTCCAGAGGTTCAGACACAGCATAATAATGGCTGCTAGGGATAAGCCCTGCAAAATAAGCACTTCCACAATATCTGATTGCTGATAAACAATTGCCATCCATGCCCCAGCTAGCACCATTAGGCCATTGCCAATAACAAAACTAATCAGGCAGGCCCAAACAGCTACTCGGCTACTTTTCGCCATACGTGTCCAATTGGTGATTTGTGTTGCACCACTAGCAAAAGTGCCAAAAACCATGGTAATTGCTGTCGCATAAGTCAGGCTTTCCGTCGGTTGAACACTGTTTAAACCTTCCCAGCCGCCAATTTCTTTGGTTGCTAGGTAAATTGAACCCAACAATAAAAGGAACATTAAGGGAATAGATACTCGAGAAAGATATTCCAAGCCTTTAAAGCCAATCAGCGCAGTAATAGAAAAGCCCAAGCCAAACATCACCATCAGTGGAATATTCCATGCTTCTGGCAAATGAATAATCTTGGCTAAGGAAATAGCTAAAGTTGCTGTGCCCCATGCAAACCAGCCCAGCTCCGCAAAGCCCAATAAAAAGTCGGACAATTTACTGCCTAAATTGCCAAAGCAGAAACGCCCCATAAGTACGGTATTTAGTCCGCTGCGAGCAGAAATTAGACCCAGTGATGCGGCATACAGCGCCAGCAGTAAATTACCAATCGCAGTAATCCAAAGAATATCGATAAACTCAAAAGCGACACCAATTTTGCCGCCAGCAAACATCGTTCCCGTAAAAAACGTAAAACTGAACAGTACCAAAGCGATAGGCAAAAACCCTTTACGCTGCGTATCTGGTGTTTCGGTCAGCGGACTTTCATCATGTTCATTCATAAGCACACCCTGCAAATGATTCATTAAGGAATACGCCTCAATTGCAAAAGCTGTGCCGAGTTTAATAAGGGCTAAATTGCATTATTTTTCATTCATTTTATGTGCAAAATGCATATATTTTTTAATGTATATCCTTAATTGGCGCAACAAAACTGTGCATCATTCACAAGCAACGCACTCAATGCTGGGCAAAAAAAAGGATGCCTCAGCACACTGCTGTCCCAT
Organism: Acinetobacter sp. YH12218; assembly: GCF_013417925.1. Taxonomy (NCBI): domain Bacteria; kingdom Pseudomonadati; phylum Pseudomonadota; class Gammaproteobacteria; order Moraxellales; family Moraxellaceae; genus Acinetobacter; species Acinetobacter sp. YH12218. Next base: position 113 of record NZ_VPDB01000117.1, on the reverse strand, counting down.
AGTTTGCTTTAAATAAAAAAACCTGAGTCCTAACAGTTAAAATATGAGTGCAAACAAACACTTTAACGACCAGGATTCAGGTTTTGTCACATCAGAATACCGTATTTCATGAG
>NZ_VPDB01000116.1:0-5208 GCF_013417925.1 Acinetobacter sp. YH12218 | reverse complement strand
CGACCTCATTCGAGTCTGGACAAAATGACTCCAGATGAGTTTTACTATGACCAGCTACCACAACAAAATAAGGTAGCTTAACTAGAGCAGAGTATCACTTATAAATAAGCTTTTAGTTGTTCAAACAAGTGGGACCACCTCTCACCTCCGCGCTTCATCAGAAAACTGAAGGAACCTCCATTGAATCGAACTAATATTTTTTTTGGTGAATCGCATTCTGACTGGTTGCCTGTCAGAGGCGGAGAATCTGGTGATTTTGTTTTTCGACGTGGTGACGGGCATGCCTTCGCGAAAATCGCACCTGCTTCCCGCCGCGGTGAGCTCGCTGGAGAGCGTGACCGCCTCATTTGGCTCAAAGGTCGAGGTGTGGCTTGCCCCGAGGTGATCAACTGGCAGGAGGAACAGGAGGGTGCATGCTTGGTGATAACGGCAATTCCGGGAGTACCGGCGGCTGATCTGTCTGGAGCGGATTTGCTCAAAGCGTGGCCGTCAATGGGGCAGCAACTTGGCGCTGTTCACAGCCTATCGGTTGATCAATGTCCGTTTGAGCGCAGGCTGTCGCGAATGTTCGGACGCGCCGTTGATGTGGTGTCCCGCAATGCCGTCAATCCCGACTTCTTACCGGACGAGGACAAGAGTACGCCGCAGCTCGATCTTTTGGCTCGTGTCGAACGAGAGCTACCGGTGCGGCTCGACCAAGAGCGCACCGATATGGTTGTTTGCCATGGTGATCCCTGCATGCCGAACTTCATGGTGGACCCTAAAAGGCACTGTTGCAAATAGAGATTTGAGTCGATGAAGTTCCTTTTTAAAAGTGCTTAGAGACCGAAAACCCTGTTGATTAGACACACTTCACCTTGAGGCTGACCATAATAAAATGACGATGCTTGTCCTTTACGTAGTGCACGCATGACTTCAATACCTTTAATTGTGGCATAAGCCGTCTTCATAGATTTGAATCCTAATGTGGCCCTGATGATCCGCTTTAGCTTGCCATGATCACATTCAATCACGTTATTTTTATACTTAATCTGCCTGTGCTCAATATCTGGTGGACATTTACCTTCCCGTTTTAACCGTGATAAAGCATGGCCATAGGTCGCTGCTTTATCTGTATTGATGACCCGTGGAATTTGCCATTTTTTCACCGTATTGAAGATTTTTCCTAAAAAACAATAGGCTGATTTACTGTTCCGTCTAGCGGAAAGGTAAAAGTCAATCGTATGACCACGTTGATCAACTGCACGATACAGGTAAGTCCATCGCCCCTTCACTTTGATATAAGTCTCATCCATATGCCATGAATGTAAATCTGTAGGATTACGCCAATACCAGCGTAAACGTTTTTCTATTTCAGGAGCATAACGTTGAACCCAACGGTAAATAGTCGTGTGATCAACATTCACACCCCGTTCGGCCAGCATTTCCTGCAGTTCACGATAGCTAATGCCATATTTACAATACCAGCGCACAGCCCAAAGAATGATTTCACCTTGAAAGTGCCGACCATGGAAGGGATTCATCTGCTGTATCTCGAAATAAATAAGATATTTAGCTTATCATGTCAGCCTATTTGCAACAGTGCCATATATTCGCCTTTTGGATGGAGAACAAGCTCTGCACCACCAAAGCCCACATTTATTACATTGCCTTACCCTGCAACGTTTAATCCATCCATTACAGCAATACTACCCGTTCACATTACTTTATCTCGGCTGATAATCAGCGCAGTAACTTTAGCCAATCTCGCTGCAATTTCCATGTCAGGAATTTGTCCACTTATTCCAATGATGATGAGAACTGCAGCATTGACTTAGATCGCCAGTGCTCAGTACTGGCCATCATGTAGCTTTTATCGCTTTAGCGCCTTAACTTATTTAAGTGGCGTAACTTGCATAACTTATGCATCCTATTTAAGTGATGTAAGTTATAGTATTCCGTGTCAGGAATCTGTCTACTTATCAGCGTCCGCGGAACTGCAGGATTTCTGGCTTTGTTGTTCGCAACGAGGGCTAATTCTGGAGTTCCGTATAAGGCATAATCAATAACGACGCCTGATGCGAACATAGCGATTGGGCTGAAACGGAAGGTATCAGGAGCAATCGCTTTGGCAGAATTCCCCAAGGTGCTCACAATAAGATTCACATTGATGAAATCTGGCTTTCTACTCAGCCCATGGATATGCGAGCAGTTACTTATACTGCTCTTTCTCATGTCCTAAAAGCCTTTGACCATGTCAAATCGCAACATTGAGGTTATCTTGTTTTGGAATAAGCGTGGTCATTGTATGAAAGTGTTGATATATGATGGACTGGGTATTCAAAGCTCTACGGTTGGAACAAGCAACATTTCACTGGACTCAAACTCATCATAGTGAAACAATTACAAGCATTGATTCAGAGTTTCGCTTGATAAAGAATTTGACAATGTGCATCAAACATCATGACATCAATTCAGTCAGCCAAGCTGAATAGCCTAGATCCGTGTCTGTGCAGAAAAGGACGCCTTCATATAAAATAACTCAAATAGATAAATTACCACCACACTGCTAGAGCCTGAGCTGAATTTAAAAATATCTATAGGGTTCACCGGGGACTTACAGTAAATTTAACTTGGATAAAAAATATCCCCCTTAAAAAAGTGGGATATTTTTAATTTATTTATTTAATATTTCTTTTAATTCATCTGCACTATATGTCGATAAATTTTCTATAGCTGCTCGAACAATACTTGAACGATTTATTCTTGCATTTTGCCCTTTTACAACCAGCTCATCAATTAGTTTACTAATATCTTCATTGAGAGAAAAAGTGTAACGAATAAATTTTTTTTCACTTGATTCTAAAGCCTTTACCCTCTTTTCTGCACCAGATATAAATGCATCTAACATTTTATCTTGTTCAGTAGGTTCAGGTTTTTTGTTTAGCCCAGTTAAACCAGCCATAGTTATACTCCTAAAAACTCTCTTGCAATACTTTCAATTTCAGCTTTCGCTTTAGGATCACTATTTACTTCAAAAACCGAAAGCCCATTTTCATCTGCATCATCATAAACATTTCGATTTGTTGTGATTGAATTCAATGCATCAATACCAAATGATTTGCATGCCTCTTTTGCATCTAAAATTCTTTGAACTTGAGAAGGAAGAGTTGGACACTGAGTAATAATTGCTCTAGCTTTCAGATTTGGATTTACTGTCTTTGCTAATTTTAAAACTTGTTCCATATGATCTAAAGTTTTTAGATCTCTTCGTTTGGGTCTAAACGGCAATAACATATGTGTAGCTATAGTCATTGCTGAACGTAATGCTTCAGAATCCTGTCCACCTGCATCAATGATAATATCTTGGTATCTTTTATCTAAATCTTTTAAAACTGAACGTATATTCCCTGATGCTTGTACTGATGGAATATTATTTAATTCATCGTTTTCATCTCTTTCTTTGACCCAATCTGTTGTTGTTCCTTGAGGGTCAGCATCTAATAAGAGGACGTCTCTTTGACTTTGTTGTAAGTAAACTGCAAGATTTTGAGCTAAACAGCTTTTACCAGCACCGCCTTTTTCACCACCAACTAAGATAATCATAATTTATGTAAGTTACGTAAGTTTGTTTGTGTATAATTTAACGGTGATTTATGAAGTAATCAACTATCATGAAAAAAAAAATTAAAAAAAAAGTTATCCACAAAAGAATGGTCTTTTTGAATTTATATATATTTATTTAAATTTATTATTTATATCTCTGCTCAAAGCTTGACTAGCAAAGGGATACAGGAAGTATATGTTGACAAATTCCTACCAATAAGTTGACTTTTTCCTGTTTCTGAGTTGACATATTCCTACCAATAAGTTGACTTTTTCCTGTTTCTAAGTTGACAAATTCTGTGCATAAGTTGACAAATTCTTTTATTAAAAATACTTTCATTTGTGGACGTTAAGTAGTATTGTCAATATATCTATTTATAACATTTTCCTTAATATATCTTCCTATGAGTAACATAGTATATAAAGATAATAATTTGGTTGAAGCATCGTATTCACTAAATCTATCTGAGCAAAGGCTAATATTAATTGCGATCATTGCTGCTCGAGAAATTGAGAAAGAACTTACTTCTGATACTATACTTACGATTCATGCTTCTGAATACATGAAACAGTTTAATTTAGGACGTCAAGCATCTTATGAAGCGTTACAATCTGCATGTGATAATCTTTTTGAACGGCATTTGAATTATAAAGCAGTAGATCCTATAACTGGAAAAATAGGAATATACAAAAGTAGGTGGGTTTCAAAAGTTGGTTATGTTAAGGAAGAGGGATGCGTCCAACTAATTTTTGCACCAGATATTATCCCCTTATTTGTAAAACTTGAAGAAAAGTTCACAAGATATGAACTTAAACAAATCTCACCACTTACAAGCATTTATGCTATTCGCCTGTATGAGTTACTCATACGTTGGAGATCAACTGGTAAGTTATATATTTCTATAGATGAGCTTAGATCAAAACTCGGATTGATAGAAGATGAATATAAAAAGATGGGAGACTTTAAAAAAAGGGTTCTTACCGTAGCTTTAAATCAAATTAACAAATTTACGGATATTACTGTTTCTTATATACAAAAAAAGGAGGGAAGAAATATTTCAGAATTACATTTCATGTTTGAAGAAAAAGAACAAAATAAAACGAGTACAAGTGCTCCTTTAGAGCCAACTTATAAATTGACAGCTAAGCAATGTATATTCTTTGCTAAAAAGCTATGTGATATTACTAACTATCCAAAATTTGGTAATGATTTCGCACATCGTGGAGAGACTCTAGAAGACTTTCAGGAAAGGATATCAAGTGATCTTCTTGATAGCGATAATGTTAGAAAGTATTTTTCTTATTTGTTAGAAGTTGGTTATGCTCCTAAATACAAGAAGTAACCCTTTAGTTAATTGTCACTTTAAACAAAAGACCACGCCCTCTCATACTAAGTTTTTAATTAAGATTGCTTTCATGTGATTTTAATATGAATTAGCATAAGTTACATAACTTATGCTGGTTAAGTAACCACCTATCCTGCCTTTATAATTTATTGCTGCAGTTCTCATCATCATTGGAATAAGTGGACAAATTCCTGACATGGAAATTGCAGCGAGATTGGCTAAAGTTACTGCGCTGATTATCAGCCGAGATGTCGTTATTGATTATGCCTTATACGGA
>NZ_VPDB01000115.1:0-5242 GCF_013417925.1 Acinetobacter sp. YH12218 | reverse complement strand
ACTGTCACTAAAAAACGTACAGTAAAAGCTGAAACACCCCCAGAGCACCCCCTAGAACACCCACCAGAGCAACCCAAAAAAATTAAGGCTATAGATATATATAGAGCAATTTCAGACCCAAACGTTTTACCTCGTTTTTTGCAGTTTGGTGAAACTAGTGAGGATCTGATTAATCGCATTAAAGCTGATATCAAAGATGATAAAACTCAATACTGGCTCGACAAGCTACAAGACTTAAACATAGAGATTGATGCCTAATTTCAATAACCTCGCTTGCCCTGGGCAAGCGAAAGGATATTGAAATTCGTCATCGTTTAGTTCTTAAAAGGCTTTATAATCAAAATGATATCTGAAAAATATATAACAAAATTTGAAAAAGAAATTCTGCTTCAACAAAAAATTGAGCAGCTCGAAACAGAGCTTAAAGAATTTTCTGATCTTCAAAAAAAAGCATATAGCCCACGGCTTCAAAAAAGCATTGCAGGCTTAGAAAACAGGATTCTGAGAGCAAAAAAACTGCTGTACAACAACTGATTCAACTGTCATTTACGTTTATCATTTTCGATATCTTGAGCCATATTTCTTATTTTTTCTATTATTTCTGAGTGATTATTTTTAATAGAATTTCTTACATTTTTAGCTTTATTTTCATCATCATTCGTTACGTCTGACAAGTAGTTGCAAACAATAAAATCTTCAAGCAAATGATGCAAAATCGCTTCTTCTGTATCTTGGGGACCAAACAGATAATTGTCTTTTAAAAATTGGCTATATTTAAGAACAACACCGCCCAAGAAGTATTTACGACGTTCATTCTCTTTTCTGCGCTTTTGTCCTTCTGTCTGCTGTTCTTGAGTCTTTTTAATCGCTTCTTGTCGTTTCTGGCTTTCTGCACGTTCAATTTCAGACTTAGCGATTTTTTCAAGTTTTGCGTATGTCGTCAGTGCTTTTTGACAATTAAAAAAACCGTCCCGATCTTTCCAGTCATAACCGAGAATCTCTTTTTCTAAGCTTGTAAGTGGGATAGTCGTAGTCGCTTTATGTTGAATAATTTTGTACAACTCAGCATTTTTTCTATAAACAATTCGTTGACGTTCTACAATTTTCACTAACGTCAGCAGTTCATCATCAGCATAAATATCATCAATTCCAAGCATTCTAGAGTTGTCTATATCACAGAGTTTTTGCTGTGCTTTAGTTCGAAAATTTTTATTTCTTGCCGAACGAATTACTCTACTTAGCTCAGAATCATCAAATGTTTTTGCCGGCCGTCCACGAGTCACCATAAAAACCCACACGAGTAAAAAATATAGTTTTCTCATCATACATTGTCACGCTACAAAAATTAAACTAAATTACGTGAGTAATTTATTTAATGTTTTGCTCGTCTACGTGTTTCTAATTCAAATTAATTACTACGCAATTAATTTGAATTAGAAACTCTCCTTCTCGCACTGCGTGGCAAAAGCAAAACCGGCACAAAAATGGGGTATAAGAAAATGTACTATTTCGACTACGCATACACAGGGAAAGGCACAACAAAAGTCAAAACCAAAGCCGGCACAAAAGTCAAAAAAGCGGCATCGTGCAAAAACCGTTTTCACTACATCACACGCACAGCACACTATAAAAACCACAAAGACAATCTTCACGAAAAAGTTGAGTTTGTGAAATCTGGCAACATGCCCAGCTTTGCTGAAAATCGCCCAGATATATTCTGGGAAGCTGCTCATAATTACGAACGAAAAAATGCGCGCACTGCTGCAAGCCAAGTTATTGCGCTACCAAAAGAACTATCTGTTCAGCAACGAATCGAACTTGCAGAAGCATTCATTAAACAATTCACTGATGAGTTTAACTTTCCATATACCGCAGCAATTCATAATCATGCAGGCGAGATCGGCGACCAAGACCAACCCCACTTGCACATCATGTATTGCGAGCGTTCAGTTGATGAACATAACAGAACTGCTGAACAGTTTTTCAGTCGCTACAATGATGCAGAACCAGAAAAAGGCGGAGCGCAAAAAATTACTCCAGACGTTCGCGGCAAAGGCAAAACGATCATTAATGAAATGCGTGTCGATACAGAAGTTATTATTAATGAGCATCTGGAGAAATACGCACCGACCAAAATAGTAAAAATAAAGGGCATTGATGTTGAGGTGCCAAATGTTGTGTCATGCCTGCATCATGAAGATTACAACCGCATTCACGGCACAAACTTAAAGCCAGTGCCAATGATTCCAAAATCTTTGTTACGTCTTGACCCTGACCTGACGTTTAAGGACAAAGATAAAAATACTGCATATCAAGCGAAGCTTGCAGAGCGTGAGCGAGCGATCAATGAAGTCAATGACTTGCGTGAATACAACAACTATCAACTATACGAACATTATTATTTAGAAGCTAAAGCTCGACTTGCAGCAGATCAAAGCGCATCAAGAGCAGAAATCATTCGTACAGCTAGTGAATCACAGCGATGTAGCGCATTAGAAGCATGCAAACACTTCCAAGAATTACCCCCAACGCCTTTAATCGCAAGGGTTTTAGAGCTATCAGCTATTGAAGATAAACCGCAACATAATATTCGAGAGTACATTGAAGCAATAAAGCAAAAACAATATGCAATTATTGATGTACTCAAAAACGAAGCAAATGAGCCAATAATTCAGGCAAGTATTATAGCCCTTTCAAACGACCTAAAAACATATCAAATATTTGAAAATAAAGGATATATTAGAGATCAACATGAGAGGAATCTACTCAGGTTAGATCGGGAATTTGTGCAAAACTGGCTTGATGATCTAGCTACATGCAATAGCAACGACTTGCTAAATCGACAAGAAAGCACTGTTAAAAATCAGCAAGAAAATAGCAAAAATAATCGTGAAATTGACAAAGAAATTGACAACTCACCACGCCCAGATTTTTAGTATAAAAATAAAGCCCCAATTTTTGGGGCTTTATCAAATCAAGTACATCATCCTTTACTTTCAATATACTTCTTTAATCTACTGTTTTTAACAGCATATAAACGCTTATATTCTTTATCAATCAAACGTGTCAAAACGTCTTTTTGACTCCCCCCTGCTGCGCCGACAATATCTGCTAATTGATCAGCTACAGACTTATCTAAATATACGTCTAATCGTTGACTAGCATCACTTTTACGTCTTTCACGATACGCCCGTTGTCGCTCCGAATTCGACAGCGGGGCAGGCTTCAGCATGTCGATCGTCTTTTTATCATTCGCGTCTTTCATTGCATAATTCCAATTTTATTATTCAACCATCAAAGCATAGCATGAATTTACGTTACACGGTAATTAAATACAAATGCAGATTTATAAAAATATCGTTACCCGATAACTATATTGTTACCTGTAACACTTAATAGTTACCCTGTAACTTTTGATAGTTACCGTATAACATTTAAATTATGATTTTTTTTATAAAAATATTACCGTGTAACAAGAAAATCGCAACTTCAAAAAATCGCAACTTCAAAAAATCGCACAAAATGCGCTGTATTCAACGAAACAGATGACAGGCATACAAACGTACTGCGACACATCAAAAGTCGCTTAAAACGCAAATCAGCGCAAAATAGAGCTATATTTATGATCAATTTGAGATACTAAAATTAGAAACAATGTGAAAATTCAAATTATTTATTAATCTTAAAGTTTAAAAAATACGTGCAATGTTAAAAATATCTAAACAATAACAGCAATTTACAGAGCGAGTGTCCACGAGCGAACTGTCAAAATCAAAATTCTCGCAATGCCTTTTCACTGATTACAAGCTCCCTTTCGCGTCTAAGCGAGAGTTACAGAGCGTCACGAAGTGCGCGAATTGATGCAGTTTGCATCTAGATCGAGCGAAGCGAGCATAAAGCTTCTGAGCGAAGCGAAGTCATATCTGCTTTTGCTTTTGGCACTCACGCTCACTAGTTGCAAAAATCGCCCCTCAGACTGAGCGAAGCGAAGTCACAACGTCCGAGCGAAGCGAGGGCATAGGGCGATTTTCTTTTTCTATTTTTAATCTTTTTAAAAGCTTTATAAAAGCTTTAAAGAGCTTTTAAAAGCTTTAAAAAAGCTTTACAGGGTGCCTGAAACCATTATGAATAAAGGCTTTCAGATGCTTAAGTGGGGGTGCGTTGCAGACAAAACAGGTTTAAGTGGGGGTGCGTTGCAGACAAAACAGGTTTAAGTGGGGGTGCGTTGCAGACTTAAGTGGGGGTGCGTTGCAGACAAAGTGGGGGTGCGTTGCAGACAAGGGGGGTGGCGTTGCAGACAACTATTGACTTGATAAGTGGGGGAGAATATATTGAACCAAACCCACACTTAAAAAGATAAAAATTGTGACAAAAACTTCTAAAACCACAAAAATACTGGACTTCTCTGAAGAGGATAAAGAGTTGTATCCATTGCAATCTTCTGTTGCAAAGTACCCAAAACACCTAGCTGTTCTGCAAAATGCTTTCTGGCAATTGCAGCATGAACGTCCACCAAAAGACGATCTACTCAAACTCTTAATGTATTTTAGCCCTAAAGTTCGACTTATTAACGATCAGCCCAATGAACGAACTACGTTTTCAATATCTGCTAGAGAATATGCTGAATTAACTGGATTGAGCATAAAAGGGGCATATTCGGCTTTAGATCGTGTTGTTGATGCCCTTTATAATCATAGTGTTATTTTTGATAGCCCAGATCGAGGCCGAGTTAGAACTCGATTAGTCACGACATCAGCTTATAAGGATGGCAATTTTACAGTTAGCTTTACTCATTATGCTTTGTACATCATGTACGTATTCAACAAAGATAATCCTTTCACTCAACTACAAATTAAATCTATTAGTGGCTTACACGGTCACGGTTTACGCTTATATCCGTTTTTAAGTCAGAATGAATATCGCTTCAATTTCGACATTGATCTAAAAGACTTAAAACGTGCTTTGGATCTCTCAGAAGATTCATACCCCGAATATCGAGACTTCAAGAGTTCAATATTGAAGCCGCACATTGATTTAATTAATGAAAAAACTGAGCTATCCGTTCAATTTAAAGCAGTGAAGAAAGAAGGTCGTAAAGCAAGCCATGTCAATTTTACTGTCACTAAAAAACGTACAGTAAAAGCTGAAACACCCCCAGAGCACCCCCTAGAACACCCACCAGAGCAACCCAAAAAAATTAAGGCTATAGATATATATAGAGCAATTTCAGACCCAAACGTTT
>NZ_VPDB01000114.1:0-5309 GCF_013417925.1 Acinetobacter sp. YH12218 | reverse complement strand
TATTTAGGGGTTTTGCGGATATTCACAATCCCTTGTATTCAATATCATGAAGTCATAAGAGAACAGGACGTTCCGCAGAATAAAAATAAATAATCGCACAAGGATCGGCGGTACGACAGGAGTCATGCCAAGCGAACCAATACGAAAAAGCCCGACAGGATGTCGGGCTTTTTTACATTCTATGTTCAGTGACAGGTTTAAAGTAAACTACGATGAATTACATATAAATTATTCAGAATGAAATTTTTATCAAAAGAAAAGGTCCTCGATTTTTTTTCATTAATGGCTGTTTTAATTCTGATTGTCTCTTGGTTACTTCCTGTATTCGATGGCATGAAAGGATACGAACTTTTTGTATATTCATTTTTCTTACAATTTTTAATATTTCCCATTATTTTAGTTTTTCCAATTTGGGCAAATTTATCACTCGTTTTTACATATTTTTTATTAGATGAAAATGATCCCAAGGCATTTCGTTGGAGCTGTATAACTTTAGCAATGATGTGCTATGGTCTTGTCACTATTTTGGTTATAGATGGCAAGAACAGCCAACCAGTTCTATTCGGTGCTTATGTTTGGGTACTCTCAGGAATTTTAATTTGTATCTGTGCTTACCTTAAAGTGAAAAAAATATCTAAAAATCATTGATCTTTGACAAGTGTCAAAGAGTGTAAGCCCAAAATAGAAATGTCCGGTTTCTCCAAAGTAAAAATGTCCGCTTTTAGAATATGCGCTTTTGCAATTTCCTTAGCGGACGGTTTGATATGTTGGTGTCTATGTCGGATAAAGAACTTAAACGATTGTCGGTCTTGCAAGAAATCTGTGATCAACGTATAACTCAATCCCAGGCTGCTCAGCTACTTCATATCTCAGAACGTCACATCAGACGCTTACTGCAGAAATACAAAGCTCAAGGTCCCGCTGCATTAGCCCATGCCGGTCGTGGCCAAATCAGCAATTCTAAACTTCCTGAAGAACTCAGACTTAAGTGTCTCAATATTGTTTCAGATCAACTTTATGGTTTCGGACCCACTTTAGCGCATGAAAAGCTCACCACCGTGCATGGATTCGATCTTTCAGTAGAAACCCTGCGTTCCTGGATGATTGCAGCCGATTTATGGATCCCTCGCTGCAAGCGCCTGAAACGACCATATCAGCCTCGTTATAACCGAGATTGTTATGGTGAATTGATCCAAATTGATGGCTCACACCATGATTGGTTTGAAGGTCGAGCACCTAAATGCTGTCTGCTAGTATTCATCGATGATGCCACAGGAAAATTGCAGCATTTACGCTTCTGTGCGTCAGAGTCAGCCTTTGACTATATGATTTCGACACGTTTATATATCGAACAGCATGGTAAGCCATTGGCATTTTACAGTGACAAACATTCAGTTTTTAGGGTGAATCAAAGTAGCAAGAAAGACACCAAGATTACCCAGTTTGGACGTGTTCTGAGCACTCTCAATATCGATATCATTTTCGCTAACTCCCCTCAAGCCAAAGGTCGTGTAGAACGAGCGAATAGAACACTTCAGGATCGTCTGATTAAGGAGATGCGTCTAGAAGGCATAGTTCAATTGCAGATGCCAATAAGTGGCTGCCGTGCTTTATTGAGCAATTTAATCGTAAATTCGCCAAGATGGCTTTTAATCCCAAGGATCTACATCGGCCTATCGCTGAAACAGCCGAAGAATTAGATGATGTTTTTACCTGGCGTGAACCCCGCAGGGTCACGAACAGCTTGACGATTACTTATGATAAATGCGTATATATCTTGGAAAACAGCGAAGAAAATCAAAGATTGGGCGGCAAGTATCTTGAGTTCCTGGAATATCCGGATGGTACTGTAGCCATTGAATATCAGGGAAGAAAAATCAATTACAGCATCTTTGATAAATTAAGTCAGCTCAACCAGAGAGAGATCGTTGAGAATAAACGTTTGGGTTCTGTGCTGGCACATATTCAACAACAGCATGAACAACTGGAACACCAAAACAAACGCAATCGTTCTCAAAAGATGCCACGTAGACAAGCACAGAAAACAGCGATTGAACAACGAAATTCAATCCTGTGCTTGACTTGGAAATGTCCATATAGGACATTTCTATTTGGTTATTAGGTAGGACATTTCTACTTGGGAATAACAAAAGAGACTTCGCATAAGAGATTTTATGTTAAATAAGTAAAAGCCCCGAATCACGGGATTTTTTGTAGAGTGTATTATCTTAATTTTAGAAAAATTTTAAATTTTAAATCCGAATAATTGGCCTATTTCTAATCTGCTGTAACCACGTTCTTTGAAAATCAAACAGCGTTGTCTAATTGTGAGCCTGAATACTTACCTAAGGAAATATCTGGGTAAGATAAGGGAGAGTGTGGAATTGTTAGCTTTTTAAACTGATTTTCTCAAATATTTGTCTTTTGTCTTATATCTAAATTTTTTACCTATCGATAAAATAATTGTACTCATAACCTGCTAAGGATAGTAGGTAATAAGCGTTTAAGGACTAAGTATCAATTAGGGCCAAAACAGCTAACTTACATTGGAAAGTAAGTGATTAAGAGAAAACTAACAGCGCTTAATAAGCCTTATAGTTCCGAGAGAGACTATAAGGCTTTTTTATGAAATATAATTTTCTTTTATCAAAAAAATAAATATAACTATTAAAAAAACTTGATTATTTTTCTTTTTACTGTATATTTAACTCAACTAGAAAAAAAGTCTCGTTTCGGTAAATCTTCCTTAAGTATCGCAGTTTTAGTCATAATCCTTCGTTTTTTAGATTTTAAGTTTCATTCTTTATTATTTTTCAAGTTATAATCGGTCAATATAATGACTAAAAATTATTAAAAATCAGTAGGATATATTATGTCAAACTCAAATGTTGTTAAAGGTACTGTTAAGTGGTTCAACGAAACTAAAGGTTTTGGTTTCATTCAACAAGAATCAGGTCCAGACGTTTTTGCTCATTTCAGCGAAATCGCAAGTTCAGGTTTCAAAACCTTAATGGAAGGCCAGCAAGTTGAATTCAGTGTAGCTCAAGGTCAAAAAGGACCGAATGCTGTAAATATTGTTGCTATCTAAGTAATAATAGACAGTAATAAAAAGCACTCATGAGTGCTTTTTTTATACTTCAAAATTTGTTTTAAAAATTAAAATATTTCTAAAAAATAGGATGAAATTTGTTGAAATTAAGTAATTTAATTGCAAAATCTAAAAATGGTACTGAAATTATTGTTTCATTAATTCCTCTTCATAAAATGCAAAATACACGTCAAGGTTCAAAAAAAATCGAAGTAGGTAAAAGAGTCCTTCTTTCATCTGGAATCGAGGTTGATTTAAATTTGGATGGCCGTACATTTTACACTTCTTTAAATCAGCTATTTAAATTAAGTCATAAAGTTGCTTAGAGCCAACATCAACAAGTATTAAGAATTGGGGTAGATTTCTACCACTATAATTTTATTAAGGGGATATATATGTTTAAACAGACTCTCAACGTAAAAGACCAGTTTGGGGTTAAACAAGCTATTCAAGCAACAGTAGATCATCATTTTGCCGATACGCAATCTCACTCAAATATAAGACATATCACCATTGATGGAGAAGATATTCGACCTAGTTTTGAAATGTTTTTTCAAAGTACTGTAAGTGGAAAAATTTTTAAAATTTTATAGATAGTATTTTAAAACCAATACGATACGCATTGTAAGAAACGAGAGCTAATAGCTCTCAGGTCATCCCCCTAAAAATAATTGAGTTTAAAAGTAGAAAATACAAATATTCTCAAATGATCTCTATTTTTTGGAAAAACATATCAAGTTTGTTTATAAAAAAGCCGATATATTTCTGTTATTCACCAATTAAAATGTCTATGCGATAAACTATTTAAAATGTCCTATAAAAAATGAGCTGATTAATTATCATATTCGGCTCTTGTTATGAGCCGAATAAGTGCTATATTCAACTCATCTGAAATTTTAGATGAGCGATTGAAAATGCAGAAATGGATTTGGCAAGCAGAAAACTGGACAAATTTTACATGGCTAGATTCAGTTATCTTACCTAAAACCAGACAGATACATCAAAAAATAGGGATTATTCTGGGGCAAAGTCAGCATGATTTAGCAAAAGAGCAATTCACCCTAGATACTCTGCTTGCCAATCTTGTTGCTTCATCTGCGATTGAAAACGAAACGATCAATGTTTTTTCACTACGATCATCTCTAGCTCAACGCTTAGGTGTCACACTTGAACAGCCTTATCCAAGCTCAGATCGATCAGAAGGTTTAGCCAATATCATGCTAGATGCGCTTAACGATGTTAAGCAACCATTGACTGTTAATCGTCTCATGCAGTGGCATCGTTGGCTTTTCAATGACCCAGATTGGACAATGCACCGTTTACGCATTGGTCAACTTAGGGGGGCAGAGCCTATGCAGGTCGTTTCAGGTCGATTGGACTATCCTAAAGTACATTTTGAAGCACCGCCAAGAGAAGGCTTAGCAGAGCGATTAAATGCCTTTATAGGGTGGTTTAATCACAGCCTAGATGATTCACTGCTTGATCCTTTATTACGTGCAGGCATTACCCATTTATGGTTTGTTACTCTACATCCTTTTGATGATGGTAATGGCCGTATTACACGTACACTTACAGACCTTGCTTTAGCTCAGATGGATGAGCAAAGTATCCGTTTGTATGCAATGTCTACTGCGATATTAAGTAAACGTAAAAGTTACTATGAGATATTAGAACAAACTCAAAAAAATGATTCTGATATCACCGATTGGCTAGTTTGGTTTTTAGATACATTGAATGATAGCCTTGAAAAAACCTTAGTACAGATCAATCGGACATTATTTAAAAGCCAGTTTTGGCATAAATATTCAAATTTAGCCCTGAGTGAAGAACAGCGCAAAGTCCTCAATCGTTTATTAGACGGTGGGGAAAATGGCTTTGAACATGGTATTAGCGCGTCACAATATCAAAAAGTTGCTAAAACAAGTAAGGCGACAGCTACTCGTCATTTATCTGACTTACTTGAGAAAGGTTGTATCGTCAAATTGGAAGGTGGGGGACGTAATACACGCTATCAGATCAATACTCAGTTATAGAAATTTAAGCCATAAAAAAAGCCCGACATCCTGTCGGGCTTTTTCGTATTGGTTCGCTTGGCATAACTCCTGTCTTGCCGCCGATCCTTGTGCGATTATTTATTTTTATTCTGCGGAACGTCCTGTTCTCTTATGACTTCATAATATTGAATACAAGGGGTTATGAATATCCGCAAAATCCCTAAATT
>NZ_VPDB01000113.1:0-5334 GCF_013417925.1 Acinetobacter sp. YH12218 | reverse complement strand
GAGGATCAGAAAGCTTGTTTGAATCGATGTATTTCATCCGCAGATTATGCACGAATGCTAAGAAATCCGGAGTGCAAATATTAACCAAAAAGAAGATCGTTTTTTGATTTATGAAAGAGATCTATTATTTAATAACCCGAATCGCGGATAAGAAATTGACTTGAAAAATATGAGGACTAGAGCCATCAGTTGAGTTACCACACAAAACTCACAACTCTATCCTCATGTTTAATAGTACCGAATTATTTTGCGTAATTGATGATTTCTTTCTTAAATTTGAAGCAACTTATTGGCAATTCCTTAAGCAAAGCCATCGTTTCTCAAGAATTCGAGCGGCTCACTTGAGTCTTTCAGAAATCACCTTTATTGCTATTTGGTATAAATGCTCTCATTTCACTAATTTCAAAGCATTTTTCACATGGCTAAGGCAGGATAAAAGCTCTTTATTTAAGAGCTTACCCTGTTACCAACGGCTGATTCACCTCATTAATACGCACCAGTTGGCACTACATGCTTTACATGTAGCCTTAATGAAAGGTCAACGGAGCCAATATTTATGGATTGACTCAACCACTTTACCTGTCTGTAAAAATCAACGAATTCAACGCCATAAATCTCTAGCAGAAATTGCATCTCGTGGTAAAAGCTCGATGGGTTGGTTCTACGGCTGTAAATTACATATTATGATGAATCAACTTGGAGAAGTCGTTTGTTCAGCATTATCCAATGGACATGTGGCTGACATAAGAATGGTTGAGCATTTGGTTGAAGGCTTGGAAGCAAAGCTTTACGCGGATCGTGGTTATATCAGTCAGGATTTAAAAAACAGATTAAAAGAACAAGGTATTGATTTAATTACTTATCATCGAAAGAACATGCGGTCTGTTCAACTCTGTACATCAGATGCATATCACTTAAAACAACGTAATAAAATAGAAACGTTATTCAGCTTATTGAAAGGTCAATACAATTTGGTGACGAGTAGAGCTAGAAGTATCTCAGGCTTTTTAAGTGGTATTTACGCATCACTATGTGCATACCAATTAACTCAGCAGCATAAGCCCACAATTCAAATTATGCAGTCATTGACTTAAAAAGGATTCGGGTTAATAACAAATCGATTTTATGTTGATCATAAAAAAAGCCCTATCGGGCTGAACGAAGGGCTATAAAAGGAAAACATGAAATTAGAATGAGAGATTAAATGATTTTTTCCAGTACTGATTGTTCTTCTAGACTTAAATCATAAGCTTGCTGATACATTTGTTCCATGTGTTCACCAGCCGTACAGGGTGCATAACGGTAAATTTCACCATCTTTCACCGTTCCTGGTAAGGCATTGATTGGCGTCATGTAATTCGGTCCATAAAAAAATGGAATCGAATAGCGAGACTGACCTTTTGAAAATAAATTTCTAACACGATGTGGATTTGATTTATACAGGTCATTACTCCAACGTGGGATCAGATCGCCTAAATTGACAATAAATGTATCTTTGATCGGTGGCGCTGCAACCCATGTCCCATCTGGTAAACAAACCTCCAGTCCGCCACATTCATCTTGTGCTAAAATCGTGATGGAGCCCCAATCAGTATGTGCTCCAACGCCAAAGCTATATTCATCTGCACCGACAGGATGCGGTGGATAACAGAGCATTTTTAGGGTAATCATGGGGTCGATACAACAGTCATCAAAATAGCCTTCATCTAAAGATAAAGACAGTGCTAAGAGTTGCATAATGCGCTGTGCTAGGCCATTTAGCTGAGCTATATACTCCTGACAAAACTGTTCCATTTCAGGTACTTCAGCACTCGGCCATTGATTAATGCCATAACCCTGATATTTGGCTAAAACATAGGGATGATCTGTCGGATAATTTTTTGCACAATAGAAACCTTCCTTAATATCTGGCTTTGCGCTGTAGTCTGACTTTTGCGCTGCAAGCTGTTCAAAGCCCAAATGGCTATCATTCAAACTCTGATCATATTTAAGTTTTGTTGCCAATGGCAATGCAAAAATTTTAGCTGCCAACTCAAACTGACGTTGAATCAGCGTTGATGATATTCCATGATTTTTTACATAGAAAAAACCTGAACTGGTTGCTGCCGCTCTTAACTTTTCTACCACATCCGAGATATTGGCTGAGGAAGGCGTCAATGCCTGCGCTAAATCAATTACGGGAATACTCATAATCACTCGACCTATGTAGAGCAAGTTGCCTCTCTTGCAACTTGCAATATTTTAAAATGTATTGTTTATCAAATTCTTATTTAGGTAGTGACCCATCTACACCTTTGACATAGTAGTTCATTTTAGACAAATCGATATCCGTCAATGTTTTGCCTTTTGCGACCAGTAGACTGCCATCTTGTTTATAAATCGGTCCTGTAAATGGATGTAATGCCCCAGTACGTAATGAATCACGTACTGCAATGGCTTTGGTTTTCATCGCAGCCGTCGTTTCTAGACCAAAGTTTTCAATATTTACAGCACTTTGTTTTACGCCATACTTGATCGCCGAAGGCTTCCATGTATTTGCCGCGACTTGTTTCATCACAGGTTCATAGATTTTTTCCCAATGTAACACTGCTGCTGCAAGGTGTGCTTTCGGTCCAAATTTACTCATATCTGAGTTCCAGCCAAATGCATACACCCCTTTTTGTTGTGCGGCTTGTACTACAGCAGGCGAATCGGTATTTTGCATCAACACATCCGCTTTTTGAGCGATTAATGCCAATGCTGCTTCACGCTCTTTACCGGGGTTGAACCATGTATTGGCCCAAATTACTTTGGTTTTGACCTTCGGGTTTACACTCTGCGCGCCCAAGGTATAGGCATTGATGTTTCGAACGACTTCGGGAATTGGAAATGACGCGACTACACCAATGGTATTGGTTTTGGTTTTTTGCCCCGCAACCACACCAAGCATATACGCACCTTCATAAGTTCGAAGTTCGTACACACCTAAATTTTTTCCTTGTTTATAACCAGTTGCGTGCATAAAGACTGTTTTAGGAAATTGTTTCGCAACTTTTTCCATCGAGTTCATATAACCAAAGGATGTACCGAAAATGACTTTGTTGCCTTGTTGTGCCAAGTTACGGATAACACGCTCTGCATCGGCAGTTTCAGGTACATTTTCGATATACGTGGTTTTATATTTTCCAGCTAAAGCTTTGTCTGCCTTGATGCGCCCTTGTTCATGTGAATATGACCATCCGTGGTCACTGGTTGGACCCAAATATACAAAAGCGGCCTTTTCCGCTGCATAAGATTGACTCAAACCCAGCATACCAACTGTCGAGAAGACTAAAATCGTTTTGACCAATGCTTTTATTTTAAAACTCATTCTATTTCCCCACAGTGTTTAAAATATATTTGATGCGATACTATTTAAAATGAAGAATATATTTTAAAAATGTTATTTTGGATAAAATTAAACCCAACCACATTTAAAAAAAATATTTTTGATTATAAGTAGCATTATTTTTTTAAATAAATAATTACTTATTTATAATGCAAAGATCCTCATCACTTATCGATGTTCGCCATGCAATAAATAAGTTGCTTTAACTGTTTGGTCTATTGCTAAGTTTTTAAAGATTCTTTCTAAAAATTAGAACAGGAAAAACCATTCTTAAATAAATACATGTTTTTTATGATGAATTTATAGGCATGCAGCCTAAATATTGCTGGAAATCAGCTTTAAGTTCCTATTTTTAAAATTTCAGTGGTATGGAAATTGCTCAAAACCAGTTGCTTCCTTTGACCAAGATCTTGTTATGACTATAGTTTGGATAAAAAATCCGCTTGCGGTATTTACTGCCAATAATCAGGACGCTCGTGGTGGTGTACTGATTTCTCAAGGAAAAATTATTGAGCTAGTTGGGCTAAATGGGCTGCCCAGTCAGGCTTATGACGAAATATTTAATGCAAAAGATTTGGTTATGCTCCCAGGTCTGATCAATAGCCATCATCATTTTTACCAAACACTGACACGTGCGTGGGCACCCGTGGTCAATGCACCATTATTTCCATGGCTAAAAACTTTGTACCCAATTTGGGCCAAATTAAACCCAGAACAATTACACTTGGCGACGCAAGTGGCTTTAGCAGAATTATTACTGTCGGGATGTACCTTTGCTGCGGATCATCATTATTTATTTCCAAATCAACTGAACCGTGCCATCGATGTACAAGTCAATGCAGCACAAGACTTAGGTATACGAGTGATGCTTACTCGTGGTTCGATGAGTTTAGGTGAAGATGCCGGCGGTCTTCCTCCGCAGCATACCGTTCAGGACATGGACATCATATTAAAAGACTCTGAACGTTTGGTATCGAAATATCATCAACGGCAGGAAGACGCCATGGTGAATATTGCCCTTGCACCTTGCTCGCCTTTTTCAGTGACGCAAGACATTATGCGTGAAAGTGCCAAACTTGCAGCAGCATTGGATGTGCGTTTACACACGCATTTGGCAGAAACCATAGATGAAGAACATTTCTGTCTGCAGAACTTCGGCATGCGTACCGTCGATTATTTGGAAAGCGTGGGTTGGCTGAATGAGCGAACTTGGTTGGCACATGGCATTCATTTTAATGCCGATGAAATTCGACGCTTAGGACAAGCCAAAGTAGGCATTTGCCATTGCCCACATTCCAATATGCGCTTGGCTTCTGGTATCTGTCCAACACTCGATTTAACCCAAGCAGGAAGCAAAATTGGTTTAGGCGTAGATGGCTCAGCATCGGGTGATGCATCAAACTTACTACTAGAAGCGCGTCAGGCCATGTACTTGCAACGCTTAAAATATGGTGCAGAAAAGATCACACCTGAGCTTGCCTTAAGCTGGGCAACACATGGCTCTGCACAGCTGTTGGGGCGTGAGCAACACTTAGGGCAAATCGCTGAAGGTTTCCAAGCCGATTTTGCATTTTACCGTTTAGATGACATTCGTTTTTCAGGCTCGCATGATCCGATCGTAGCATTGCTACTCTGTGGTGCAGACCGTGCCGAACATGTCATGGTCAAAGGCGATTGGGTCGTCAAAAATCAAAACTTGGTTAATGTTGATGTCGATGAACTTCAGGCCAAACACCGCGTAGCTGCAAAAGCCTTACTTGCGGCATGATCAAAAGGACCGAAGTATTGGAGTCCTTCGGTCTAAACTTTTAATTTTGGCGATACTTTTAATGCCCAAATATTAGGGTGTGTTGACATTTACAGCCGATAAATTGAGCTAAAGAGGCAACCATATAAATATACAAGCTAAAGCAACAGCGCTTTGATAGTTACGTTTTAGCTTATCGTATCTTGTGGCAATTCCTCTA